>JAFGAF010000485.1 GCA_016933815.1 Prolixibacteraceae bacterium | reverse complement strand
TTCTTCCACCGTGATCCGTTTGATCGAATAATAATTGCTCAAGGACTATATGAGAATATGGTTATCGTTGGTAGAGACTTGGTTTTTGACGATTATCAGGTTCAAAGAATATGGGGATAACTTACCTAAATATCAAGTAATTCAAAGATAAATAATGAAAAATTTTGCACTAATTGGTTCGGCCGGGTTCATTGCCGAGAGACACATGCGCGCTGTTAAAGAAACCGGAAACCGTATTCTTGCGGCTACCGATCGTTTCGATGTGATGGGACGTATGGACAGTTTCTTCCCCGATGCCGAATTCTTTCTGGATGAAAAAAACTTTGCACAATACATTCATAAACAACAAAATATTTCCAATAAAATTGATTTTGTAAGCATCTGTTCTCCCAATTATTTACACGCAGCTCATATCGAAATGGCGATGCAAAACGGTGCCAATGCCATTTGCGAAAAGCCCCTTGTTTTGTATCCCGATGATATTGCCAAAATCGAAGAACTTGAAAGCGAAACCGGGAAAAAAGTTTTTACGGTTTTACAGTTAAGGTTGCATACTGCAATTATAGCTTTGAAACAAAAAATTGAAAGTGCCGACCCAAATAAAATTTTCGACATCGATTTAACTTACATTACTTCGCGCGGCAAGTGGTACCACCAAAGCTGGAAAGGCGACAGCAGTAAGTCGGGTGGTGTGGCTACCAATATTGGTATTCACTTTTTCGACATGCTTTGCTGGATTTTTGGCGACGTTAAATCGAGCATAGTGCATGCGTACGAAGCCGATAAAGCTGCGGGATTCCTGCAACTCGAAAGGGCGCGTGTGCGTTGGTACCTCAGCCTCGATGTAAACGATATTCCACTGGCTGCGCGTGATAATGGTGCACGTACCTATCGCTCAATTTCTGTCGAAGGCGAAGAAATTGAATTCAGCGATGGTTTTACCAATTTGCACACCGAAACTTACCGAAACATATTAACCGGTGGTGGTTTTGGAATCAATGTGGCCAAACCTTGTATTTTGCTCACTCACCAGCTACGGAATACAAAACCGCTTGGCCGTTCAGGTGATTTTCACCCATTTTTAAAATAAGCATTTTTGGAAACATTAATCGCACTGGGTTATCCCGGATTGTTTATTGCCAGCTTTTTAGCTGCCACTATTGTCCCTTTTAGCTCCGAGGCTGTTTTGGGTGCCATGCTTTTAGGCCCTTTTAGCGCATTTTGGTGTTTGTTTTGGGCTACGTTGGGCAATTGGGTCGGGGGCTTTACATCGTTCGCGCTAGGCTGGGCAGGCCGTAACGATAAAGTTGAGCGTTTTTTACACATATCGCCACAAAAAGTTGCAAAAGTTGACCCCTACATCAAGCGGTGGGGCGTATGGCTGGCCTTGTTTTGTTGGTTGCCATTTGTTGGCGATTTATTTGCTGTGGCGTTGGGTTTTGCGCGTACAAATATATACCTCACAAGCATTTTTATGCTTGCAGGCAAAGCTTTGCGATATGTTGCTGTGTATTATTTTGTGTATGCGCTTGCTTAACTTACGACGCTATTTTTCCAAGCTGTTCGTATGTATCGCTGTAGCTTTTCATTAAATCGTCAACTACTTTTTTGTAATGCGTTTTTATCAATTTCGAATTGTCTTTTCCGTCGGGGTGATTAACACGGCTGATTAACTCGTTGTGAATTTCGGTAATCGAAACAATAATGTCGAGTACTTTTTCTTGCGCTTCGGCATTGGTTAAGCGCGAAGCCAGCTCAAGTGCATCGGCAATTATGAGGGTTGTAATGCTTCTGATGTCTTTTTTTAATAAACGTTTGTTTGCCATAATTATCAAATTTCAAGATTTATAACGAGTTTTGGCACCAGTCGGCCAATACAACAATGTTGTTGTTGCGGCATTCTACTACTCCACCCGAAACATCGAAAAATATTGTTTTACCGTTGGTTTCAACAACTTTTATTTTTCCCTTTTCGAGTGTCGATACAATTGGTGCGTGGTTTTGTAATATTTCGAAACTCCCTTTTGATCCCGGAAGTTGGACCAACGAAATTTCGTGTGTGTATATTTTTTGCCCCGGTGTAATTATTT
Organism: Prolixibacteraceae bacterium; assembly: GCA_016933815.1. Lineage (GTDB taxonomy): Bacteria > Bacteroidota > Bacteroidia > Bacteroidales > Prolixibacteraceae > Roseimarinus. Next base: position 13,464 of record JAFGAF010000485.1, on the reverse strand, counting down.
CGAGGTTCATGTTTTATTTTTTTGAATTAGCAATCAGTTTTTCGCCTTTCTCAATGGCTTGTTCAATGGTGCCAACAAGGTTAAAGGCAGCTTCGGGATATTGATCAACATCGCCGTTCATAATCATATTGAAGCCTTTAATGGTTTCTTCAATAGGAACCAATTCGCCTTTTAAGCCGGTAAATTGTTCGGCAACAAAAAATGGTTGCGAAAGGAAACGCTGCACCCTGCGGGCACGGTGAACCACCAATTTATCGTCGTCGCTCAGTTCGTCCATACCTAAAATGGCAATAATATCGAGCAGTTCGTTGTAACGTTGCAACAATTGTTTCACCTTTTGAGCACATTGATAATGGGCTTCTCCAACCACTTCGGGACTTAAAATTCGCGAACTTGAATCGAGCGGATCAACAGCAGGGTAAATGCCCAACTCGGCAATTTTACGGCTTAAAACGGTTGTAGCATCGAGGTGTGAAAAGGTTGTTGCAGGTGCCGGGTCGGTAAGGTCATCGGCCGGAACGTAAACTGCCTGAACCGAAGTGATTGATCCTCGTTTGGTTGATGTTATTCGCTCTTGCAGCAGCCCCATTTCGGTAGCCAGAGTTGGTTGGTATCCAACAGCCGAGGGCATACGCCCCAGTAAAGCCGAAACTTCGGAACCGGCTTGTGTAAATCGGAAAACATTATCGATAAAGAATAGAATATCGCGGCCACCGCTTTTTTCGTCACCATCGCGTAAGCTTTCGGCAACCGATAAGCCCGATAAGGCTACACGGGCACGAGCACCTGGCGGTTCGTTCATTTGTCCAAAAACAAGTGCAAGCTTCGACTTTTCTAGCTTTTGGTGGTCAACTTTCGAAAGGTCCCAGTTGCCTTTTCCCATTTCTCTTCTAAAATCGTCGCCGTAGTCAATAATGCCCGACTCAATCATCTCGCGCAGTAAATCGTTGCCTTCGCGGGTACGTTCGCCAACTCCGGCAAACACCGATAAGCCTGCATGGGCAAGCGCAATGTTATTAATGAGTTCTTGAATAAGTACAGTTTTACCAACTCCTGCGCCGCCAAATAAACCAATTTTACCGCCTTTTGCATATGGTTCAATAAGGTCTATTACTTTTATACCTGTAAAAAGAATTTCGGTTTCGGTTGTTAAATTTTCATATTTTGGCGGTTCACGATGAATACTAACACCGTCATTTTTCGAGATTTGTGGCAGGCCATCAACGGCATCGCCGGTTACGTTTAATAAACGGCCGAGCACCAACTCGCCTTTTGGCATAATTATGGGCGATCCGGTTGCCGTAACTTCGCGGCCGCGTGAAAGCCCGTCGGTTGAATCCATGGCAATGGTACGTACTGTTTTTTCGCCTATATGTTGTTGGCATTCCAAAACAAGCGGGTGTTGGCCTTCGCGATAAATCTCCAGTGCATCAAATATCTCGGGCAACGTTTCTTTTTCTTCAAAAATAACGTCAACTACAGGCCCAATTACTTGAAGTATTTTCCCTTTTATTGTCATAGCTTTAAATATAATGAAGCAATTATGCCCATTAAAATTAGCCTTTATATTTGAATTGTTGCTTGTTTAAGCTATTTTTTTGTTGAAGTATTTTACGATTTGATTGTAGTTTGGGTTGAAACAGGCATTTTTTTTTTTTCTAATTGTTTCTTTTCATCATTTTTTGGGCAACATGTAAAAGCTCCGATTTTTTATTATGTTCGATGTTTACCCTATCGAAATAAGCTATCGCTTTATTGTAGTAGCTTTCCATTATTTCTTTCGAATAACTTACAACATCAACATGGTTGTAAATGGCTTTTACGCGTTCAATTTTTTGTTGTAGGTTATTTGTCTTTTCCGATATAAGTTGTATGAGTTCATTGAGTTGGTCGCCTTGTGCCTGTTCGAGGGTTTTGAGCATAAGGAAGGTTTTTTTGTTGGAAACGATGTCGCCGCCAATTTTTTTCCCAAAGGTTTTCGAATCGCCGTATGTATCCAGGTAGTCATCTTGCAATTGAAAAGCCATTCCAAGGTTAAAACCAAATTCGTATAAAAGTTGCGCATCGGTTTTGGGGGCATTGGCCAGCAGTGCTCCTATTTTTAGGCTGGCAGCAAGCAGAATTGCTGTTTTTAGCCCTATCATGTTCAGGTATTCATCAACAGTAACATCGTTTCGGGTTTCAAAGTCCATGTCGTATTGTTGTCCTTCGCAAATTTTTAGGGCAGTGTTGGTAAATATTTCAATTATTTCGCGAAAATGTTGGGTGTCGCAACGGTTAATGTAGTCGTATGAAATAATCGACATGGCATCGCCCGATAAAATGGCAGTATTGTTTGAATATTTGATGTGTATGGTTTCCTTGTTACGTCGCATAGTAGCTCCGTCCATCATGTCGTCGTGAAGCAGTGTGAAATTATGGAACATCTCAATGGCCATGGCAGCCGGGAATGCTTTCTCAATTTGGTCATCAAACATTTCGTAGGCCATGGTTAATAATGCGGGTCGAATGCGCTTTCCGCCCATGTTAAGGGTGTAAATAACAGGGCTGTATAGGTTTGAAGGTTGTAACTGTTTAATTTTTTCTATTTCGTGCTGAAGAGCGGTTTCAAACAGTTGGGTTATTTCGGTGTAATTGCGCATAATGCTTCTTAATTATGATTTTTCTTCCTCATCCTCAATCAGTACATCGATATTGGCTTTGCGAATTGCTTTAGTTGATGTAAACTTTTCGAGCCCAATTAATAACGAAGGAAGGAGGATAAGGTTTGATATAAGTGCCACCAAAAGTGTCATCGAAACCAAAACGCCCAATGCTTGTGTGCCTCCAAATTTTGATATTGCAAAAATACCAAACCCAAAAAACAGTACAGTTGAGGTGTAAATCATGCTTACGCCTGTTTCGCGCAAAGCTTTTATTACCGATTTTTGAACGTTCCAGTTGTTGGTCATCAGCTCTTGGCGGTATTTTGCCAAAAAGTGTATGGTATTATCAACCGAAATACCAAAGGCAATACTAAAAACAAGTATGGTTGAGGCTTTAATTGGAATATTGGCAAACCCCATAATCGCACCGGTAAACAATAATGGTATGATGTTAGGTATGAGCGACATGATAACCATTTTAGGGGTTTTAAACATAAAAGCCATAAACAGGGCTATGGCAAATATTGCCAAAGCTAAGCTGGTAATAAGGTTCTTTACCAAGTATTCGTTGCCTTTGTAAAAAACAACCATTGATCCGGTAATCATTACATCAAATTTATCGGCCGGAAAATGAGAGCGTACATTGTGCATGATGCTGTCGTACAGTTCATTCATTCGTTTGGTTCCAATATCGTGTACCCTAAAGCTCATTCGGCTTTTTTGCATGGTTGAGTCAACAAACGATTTAGCCAAGGTAAGGTCGGCCTCCGAATTGTTTACATACGAAAGCAAAAAGTTGCGCTCGGTATTGCCGGGTAAGCTGTAAAAGCGGGGATTACCGTTGTAAAAAGCTTGTTTGGCCATTTTTACAACATTCACAATCGATAACGATGACGAAATATCGTCGTACGACTCAATCTTTTTATCAATTTCATCGAGCTTTTTAAGGGTTGATGTTTGTAAAATGCCGTTGGGTGTTTTGGTATCAATCACCAACTCGAGCGGCATAATGCCATCAAAATTCTTTTCAAAAAACTTTACATCTACTTTAATTGGGTCTTTATCGGGTATATCGTCGAGCAGTTTACCCGAGATCTTAATTTGTGAAAGGCCGAAAATACTCAGCGCAACTACTATGCCCATCGATACATAAACCTTTGTACGATGGTTTTGGGTGATGTTAATCAGTTGTTCAATTGTTTTGCCCAATGTGCGGCGTTTTAAATGTTTGATATGCCTTTCTTCGGGTGGGGGTAAAAAGCTGAAAATGATGGGTATTGTTAAAATTGAAAGTACAAACATGTACAAAATATTGAGCGATGCAATGGTACCGAATTGCTTTAAAGTGTCGCTGTTGGTAGTTATAAAAGCAGCAAAGCCCGAAGCAGTTGTGAGGTTGGTGAGGAAAATTGCGTTACCAATTTTCATGATAACCCTTTTGAGCGCTTTTATTTTATTTTTGTGGATACGGTATTCGTGGTGATATTTATTCAGGATGTATATGCTGTTGGGTATGCCAATTACTATGAGCAATGGTGGTATCATGCCTGTTAATATGGTAATTTGATAGCCAAACAGTACCATTGAACCCATTGAGGTTGCAACACCCGAAAGTACCACAAGTGCAGGGAAAAACATGGCTTTGAACGACTTAAAGAAAATGAGCAAAATGATAAGGCATATGACCAAAGCTAAAACAGTAAAAATGTAAATTTCCCTTTCGATTAACTCGGCATTGCGAACATTAATGTAAGGTAAGCCCGAATACCTTATCTTTTGACCGGTTTCGTTCTCGTAATCGGTGCAGTGTTCTCTGATTTTTTGAACAAGTTCTTCGCGCTCCTTTGTGGCCATGCGATCTTTGTTCATGGTGAGAATAATCAGGTAGGTATCAATGGTGTCGTTGTATAAATAGCCTTCGTACAGCGGTATCGATTCGAATATGGACTTAAGGCTGTCGAGTTCATTTTGTGTTTCAAGCTTGTCGGGGAAAATGGGTTCAATATCAAACTTTTTGTTTTCGGTATTCTTTACCAATTGAAAAGTATTGCTAATTGAAAGCATATTCTCAACAGCACCCACATTTTTCAATTCGTTACTGAGTTTTATCCAACGGTTGAAATGGTTCAGTTCGTAAAAATTCTTGTTTTCGACGGCAACCACAATAATATTGGCTTCTTCGCCAAATGTTTCAACAAATTTTACATGGTTGATCGATGCTGAATCTTTTTTGGGCAGTAACTCGGCAAAAACGTACGACATTTCAATTTTTCGGCCTGTAAAGCCCATAAAAGCCGTAAACAGAATAACCAGGCCCAATAGTAAAACCCTGTACCTTAATACAAAACTAGATATCCGCTCCCACATTTCTTTCTAAAAATTTAGATGCCGAAAATACTATTAATCGTTGATTTATACAATGCTTAAATAAAAAGTTGTGTTACTTTATATCCTTTGATGATTTGATTATTAAATTTGTACACCTTTAAAATTAGATATGACAGGGTTGCTGATACTTTTAACCATAGCCGGTGCTACTGCTTTATTCCTTTTTGGGATGAAACTGATGAGTGAATCGATACAGAAAATTGTAGGCGAACGAATTCGTAATTTGCTAACCTCAATGACATCGAACAAGCTCAAGGGAGTGTTAACAGGAGCATTTATTGCTGCACTGATACAATCGTCGTCGGCCACTACGGTTATGGTGGTTAGTTTTGTAAATGCCGGTATATTAAGGCTTTTTGAGGCCATAAGCATAATTATGGGAGCAAATATCGGAACTACTTTTATTGCCTGGCTTATTGCTTTTTTTGGTTTTAATATCAATTTTTCAATATTCCTGTTGCCTGTAATTGGTTTGGGCATCCCTTTAATTTTTTCGGCTCAACGTAAATACCGAAACTGGGGCGAATTGTTGTTGGGTTTTTGTTTGTTGTTCCTTTCGTTAAATTTTTTGAAAACAAACGTACCGCAAGTTTACGAGTCGTGGTTTTTGAACGCAATAAATTGGATGAGTTCTTCCGACTTGCTTTCATTTTTCATGTTTTTTTTACTGGGAACTGTTTTTACAATGGCTATCCGCTCGTCGAGTGCCATTATTGCATTAACAATGGTTTTTGTGTTTAATGGTTGGCTGGGTTTTGAACAGGCAGCAGCCATGGTCGTAGGCGAAAACGTAGGCACAACATTGGCAGCAATAACTGCTTCGAGAGGAGCTAACATTAATGCAAAACGTGCCGCTTATGCCCACTTGTTTTTTAACCTTTTTGGTTTTTTGATGCTTATTTTCTTGTTTCAATGGTTTTTAAAAGGAATAGCAATTTTATATACGGGTGCCGGAGGAGCAAATCCCTTCACAAATTCCCATAGTGTACCTCTGGCTTTGGCCTTGTTCCATACTTTATTTAATTTGCTCAATGCAATTATCTTAATTGGTTTTTCGAAACGAATTTCGGCTTTTGTGAGCCAAAAGGTATCAAAGTCGAAAACCAGCTCCGATGAGTTTAAGCTAACTCACATCAAAACAGGATTGCTTTCAACACCCGAAGCATCGTTGTTTCAGGCCAAGCGCGAAACAATTCTGTTTGCCGAAAGGGTTCGTAAAATGTTCATCAATGTTGAACGTATTTTTGATGAGCACAACGAAAAAGAATTCGACCGTTTAAAAGGTAAAATATTGGATACCGAAGATTATGCCGATCGAATGGAGAAAGAAATTGCCAAATACCTTACCAAAGTGGGCGAGGGAAGGTTGAGCGAAGCCAGTTCACGAAGAATGCATGCATTGTACAAAATGATTGACGATATGGAAAGCATTGCTGACTCGTGCGTGAATATATTGAACATTATTGAACGAAAGAAAGGTGCTAAAATTCAGTTCCCTCTTCAGATTAACGACAATGTACGGCTCATTTTTACTATGGTTCGCGAAGCGCTCGACCTTATGGTTACCATGCTAACTCACGAAGAAGATATGCCTTTGAGCATGGCAAATGAAACCGAAAAAGAGATTAACAATTTTAGGGATATTCTGAAAAGCGAACACCTGAACAACCTCGAAAAAGGTGTTTATAAATACGATGCAGGCATTATGTACAACGATATCGTTTCGCAAAGCGAACGCATTGGTGATTACGCCTATAATGTTGACGAATCGTTTAAAAACCTGTTTCGATAATTATTGATTCTATTCAAGCTGTTTTGCTTCGGCAAGGCTCGATATTTCAGATTCGGTCCAATTGTTTTGAAGCAGGTCAATGGCTTTATTAACCGTTTTATCATCTTTGTAAACAACCGGATAGAAGCCTTCGTTGCCCATTATGTTGCGTGCAATGTAAGCATACAACTGCATATTTAAAAGTGAGCGTGCTTCTGTTAATTCGGCTTGTGTGTAACTTATGCCCTGCTTTTCGATGTGCTCAATAAAATCATCAAATACTTTATTCTTGTTCAGGTAGTTTTCAAGTGCCTCAAGTGTTTTGTTTCTCGTTAGCTGAGCGCGTTGCTTGTCGGAATAATCGAAAGCAAAGTGGTAAATAAGGCTTCGCGAAACAATGGCAGAAAATAAGCGGTTGGCACCTGTTGTATCAATAGGAATAAAGAAGTCGGGCATTATACCTCCGCCACCATAAACGGTACGGCCACCGGTAGTTTGATATTTTAACGAATCGGCAAAATGTATGCTGTCTTTTTGAGTTAGTTCGTTATTTATTAGTCTGTTGTGAAAGTCGAGTTGGTAATCGTCGATGCCGTTATTGTATGGTTTTTGGATACTGCGTCCGCTTGGAGTATAAAAACGTGCTACGGTAAGCCTAACAGCTGAGCCATCGAAGAGGGGAATTTGCTCTTGTACCAGACCCTTTCCGAACGATCGGCGACCAATGATCAAACCGCGGTCATTGTCTTGTATAGCACCTGCAAATATTTCGCTGGCCGATGCCGAAAACTCATCAATCAACACAGCTACTTCTTTTTCGAGATAAGCTCCGTTAACCGACGAGAAATAATTGTAGCGCGATCTCGATTTTCCTTCGGTATAAACAATCAGTTTGTTGGCTGGCAAAAATTCGTCAACCATTTGTATTACAGCTTGTAGCGAGCCTCCGGCATTACCCCGTAAGTCGATAACAATCTTGGTCATGCCCTGCATGTTTAGACGGTTCATTGCCGAAACAAATTCTTTAAGGGTAGTGTCGGAGAAGCGGTTAACTTTAATGAGACCAATATTTTGGGTAAGCATGTAAGCTACATCGACACTGTAAAGAGGGATGTCGCCACGTTTAATATCAAAGTCGATATAATCGGTAATTCCGGGGCGCTGAACCGCAATATTCACCATTGTTCCTTTTTTGCCCCTGAGCAACGATACAATGCTGTCGCTTTTAATTCCTTGGCCTGCAATATTGTTTCCGTTCACTTTAACAATCCGGTCACCGGCAGCAATTCCAAGTTCTTTCGATGGGCCTCCCGAAATCACATCAACAATCATTACCGTATCGTTTTGCATTACAAATTGTACGCCTATTCCCGAAAAGTTGCCGCGCATGTCCTCGCTTACAGCCTTCATTTCGCTGGCAGGTATGTAAGTTGAGTGTGGGTCGAGGTCGTCGAGCAGTTCGGGTATGGTGTTTTCAATCATTTCGGCTTGGTTAATACTGTCAACATAATCGTTTTCGATCAGTTTTAGCAAGTACGAAAGTTTATCGGGTTGGAAAATGCTTGTGTAATTATTTTTTTGAACGTTGATGCGTTTTTGTATTCCGCTACCCAATAAAATACCAACAATAACAGCTATTGCCAGCAAAAGGGGGAAGAGGATTTTAGTTAAATTCTTCATAAAATAAATTTTTAGGCTTCAAAGCTAAAAAAAATAGCCCGGATGATGTTTCCGGGCCATACAAATATTTTGTTTGTTTATTTGCCAAGATATTTATTAACTGTGTCGAGCAGGTCTTTCGAACGAATTGGTTTAGCGAGATAATCGTCGCAACCGGCTTCGAGAGCCTTGGCCCTGTCTTCCGACATTGCAAATGCTGTTTGGGCAATAATGGTCATATCGGGATACATTTTTTTAATTTCACGGGTAGCTTCGTAGCCGTTCATTTCGGGCATCTGAAGATCCATAAGGATTACATCGGTATTAGGGTTTGCTTTAGCAAAATCAACAGCTTCGATACCGTTTTTTGCCCATTCAACCTTAACATCGAGTTTTGCCAGTACGGCATTTAAATACAGGTAGTTCGATTCAACATCTTCAACTATAAGTATTAATGGCTTATTATTACTATCCATGGTAACAATGTTTAAAATATGTGTTAAAAATAGTCATTCATTTGGTTTTTGTCAAGGTTTTATTCATAAAGTAGAAATAAAAACTTGTTATTCCTCGGCATTTAGCTCAAGTGTAAAGGTTGAGCCTTGCCCCGGAGCCGATTCAACGCTTATTCGGCCGCCCATTAATTTCATCAATCCCCTCGAAATTGTTAACCCAATTCCGGTACCGCCGTAAAGCCTGTTTTTGTCGCTGTTTACTTTTGCAAAACGTTCAAAAATGGTTTTTTGTTTGTTTTTGGGTATTCCTGTTCCGGTATCCCGAACGTATATTAAAAATTTTCCGTTTTCCTTTTTGTAACCTATTTCAATTTCACCTTGGTCGGTAAATTTAATTGCGTTACTAATTAGGTGATTTATCACTTGGTTCAGGCGGTGTCTGTCTGATTTTATTCTGATATTGGGCTCATCGGGTATGGTTCTTATCAGTTTTACTGCGCTTTGTTTTTGGTCTGAAATAAGCATTTTTTCGGCATATTCGCTGGCACTGTCGAAAAGTGGTTTAAAATTAAATTCACCAATGCTAACGGTCATTTGCTCGGTTTCGAGTTTCGAAAAATCAACAATTGAATCAATTAAGGTCATTAACGAATTGCCATTGCTTTGTACTACATCGATGAACGAGTTGCGGTCTTCGCTGCTAAGGTCGTCTTCACGCAACATGTTTGTAAAACCAATAATGGCGTTCATTGGTGTGCGTATTTCGTGGCTCATATTGGCAAGGAACAACGATTTTAGCTGGTCGGCTTCAACGGCTTTGTCTTTTGCTTGAATGATCTCGTCGCGTGCTTTGGCAACTTTGGTAATATCTTCAACAATGCCTTCAATCGATACTTCTTTGAAACCGTCTTCGAGCAGTGCCAAAGTTAAATTGGCAATAAATGGTTCGCCGCTTTTACGTTTCAACATTATTTCGGTATTTACCTCTTTGGTTTCCATTACAGTATCTACAATGAGGCCGCCTAGTTCCGGATCAACAAGCAGGTCGGTTTTGGTGAGTTCGGCCATGTCGGAATCGTTATAGCCAAACATCTTCTTAAAACGGTTATTGGCTTCAACAACCTTCATGTTTTTATCGAGCCTGAAAATAGCCAGCGGAGCATTATCGAAAAGTGCTTTGAACTTTGATTGGTGCTCGAGCATGTTGATTTCGGCATTTTTAAATTCGGTAATATCGCGAGTAATACCAACAGTACCTGTACATTTTCCATTGGGATCGCACAGTGGAATTTTGGTGTCGGTTAAGTAGGTCTCTTTGCCATCAACAATAACTTTGTGAATTTGATTGATGAGCGGTTTGCCTGTTCGTATTATTTCTTGTTCGCTGTCGAAAGCTTCCTGTGCATGTTCAAAAAAATCGAAATCGCTTTTACCGATCAAGTCGTCGGGGTTGTCGAATCCCAAAAGTTTAGCTTGCGCTTTGTTAACACGTATAAATTTGCTTTCAAGGTCTTTGAAGTAGATGGTGTCGGGTACGTTGTCGATCAACGAACTCATCATATTCCTTTCAAATAGAATATGCTTTTGCCTTTTACTCCTGAATATGAAAGCAATTGCAATAAATAATGCAAAAATGAATACTACAAGTAGTATCAGCACCCACAAGCCAACAACAATCTCTTGTTGTTCTGCATTATAAAACATGGTTGTTAAAAGTGAAAAACCTATCATTACACCCCTTTATTTTCAATTTTTTTATGCAACATGCATGTAATAACTTAAATTAATTTTAATACATGCTAATTTTCCCGTCAAAGCTTACAAGGCTGTATGGCCTTAAAAATAATTATTAAAGTTTGAAAATAAATAAAATCTTCAAACTTAAACATGTTTACAAGCATCTTATTTTTATCGATACTTTTTGTTATTCGTTGAATTGGATTAGTTTTAGGTTTGCAAAACTATACATTATTTTTTTATGGAAACTGTTTTTCAAGTAATTGTACTACTTTTTGTTGCGTTAATTGTGCTTGTGGTGTTTTTTATATTGAATTCGAAGCACAAATCGGAAAAATTACGGCTTGTTGCCGAGCTCGAAAAAAATTATTCTGAACAATTGCTTTCGGTTCAGAAAGAGCTTTTTGTGTTTAACGAGCGAAATGAGCAGTTAAAGTTACAGTTGCAAAAAACCGACAACGAACTGGTGGCTCAACAGTTAGAAAAACAGCGTTTAAGAGAGCAAATTGCTCAATTATTGTCGGAAAACCGCTTTGCTGCCGAAAAGCTTCAAGAGCAAAACAAAGCTTTTGAGCAGTTGCAGCAACAGGCTGTATCTACTTTCGAAAATTTGGCAAATAAAATTCTAAAAAAGAATACCGAAGATTTAACCGAATTGAACCAAAAACGGATTACCGAACTTATTCATCCTTTACGTGAAAAAATTCAGCAGTTCGAAAAGAAGGTTGAAGAGACGTACGAAAAGGGTCTTCGCGATCAAACCGATTTAAAGGTTGAGCTTAAAAAACTTTATGAGCTGAACAACCGTATCAGCAACGAAGCCAATAACCTTACCCGCGCGCTGAAAGGCGATGTGAAGAAACAGGGCAATTGGGGCGAAATGGTACTTGAGCGCATACTCGAACGCTCGGGGCTAACCGAAGGGCAGGAGTTTGAGCGCGAAAAAGTGATTACCAATGCCGAAGGTAAAACCATAAGACCCGATGTGGTGGTTAACCTGCCCGATAAAAAACACATCATTATCGACTCGAAAGTTTCGTTGCTTGCTTATGAGCGCTTTGTGAATACCGATGAGCCCGATGAGCGGAAGAAATGGATCAAAGAACATATTGTTTCGCTTAAGACGCATGTTAAAGAGCTGAATGTTAAACATTACAGCAGCTCACCACAAATTAATTCCCCCGATTTTGTTTTGTTGTTTATTCCCATCGAGTCTTCGTTTAGTGTGGCTGTTGAGGAAGACCAGCAGCTTTTTAATTATGCATGGGAAAATAAAGTGGTGATTGTTAGCCCATCGACATTGTTGGCCACATTGCGTACAATAGCCTCAATTTGGCAACAGGAAAATCAAACGCGCAATGCGATTGAAATTGCACGCCAGAGTGGTGCTTTATACGATAAGTTTGTTGGTTTTATTGTCGATATGGAAAAAATAGGCAAAGGCATCGAAAGCCTGAACAAAACATACGACGAAGCCGGAAAGAAACTGTATACCGGAACTGGCAACCTTGTACGCAGGGTCGAAAAACTTAAAGAGTTGGGAGCATCAACCACCAAGCAAATTCCCGATCATTTAATGGAATAATTAACGTGCACTGTAGTCTTCCCTGAAATCGTTGCTCAACACCCTGAATTCGGTGCGGCGGTTAATGGCCTTGGCAATTTCTTGTTGATCTTCGTTTTCAAGTTTGTTAATATATTCTTCGGTGAGCTCGTCGCCATGTTTCAGAAAATCGTGCTGGGTGGCCATTTTGCGGGTAACAGTTTTAGGCCATGTTTCGCCGTACCCTTTTGCTACAAGTCGTTTGGGGTTAATCCCTTTTGAAATAAGGTAGTTAACAACGCCTTGTGCTCTTTTTTGCGACAAGTCGGAGTTAAACTGTATGGAACCCACAAAGTCGGTATGCGACATTATTTCAACCACAATGGTTGGGTTAATGTTCAGCAAATCGGTAAGGCTGTCGAGTGCAGCAATTGATCCGGGCAGTAAATCGGCTTTGCCAAACTCGTAGTTAATATTGTCAACATTAATAGGGGCATCGGTTGGTGACAGTTTAAGGGTGAAGTTAAATTCTTTACTGTCGGCCAAATCGGTTGTGCTTACAATTTGCTTGGCATTGAGGTATCCCTCTTTAAAAGCGGCAAAAATGTAATCGGTTTCGGGCGCCATTCGGTACTGAAATTTTCCATCGTCGGAACGGACTTTAAGCATGGTTCCATCGGTGCCAATTACTCGCAGGTAAGCGTTGTTCAGCCGGCTGTCGGTTTCCGAATCAACAATCTCGCCTTCGATGCGGAATATTTTTGGAGGTTCAATAAAGCTGTACAAATCGTCGCCCAGCGATCCTTTGCGGTTCGATGTAAACATGCCTTGTTCGCGCCCGGGTATAAAAGTGATGGCAAAATCGTCGGCTGTTGAGTTGATGGGGGCTTGCATGTTGCTAACAGCCCAAGTTTTTGTTTCAGCGTTTGGAATTGCTTTGAAAATATCGAGGCCGCCCATGCCAACGTGAAAATCGGAAGCAAAGTACAGTTCACCATTATCGCGAATAAAAGGGAACATTTCGTCGCCGGGGGTATTGATCTCGGTGCCAAGGTTGATAGGTTCGCCCCAGCTTTCGCTCATTTTTTCAACTTTCCAGATGTCTTTTCCTCCTTGTCCACCTTCCATATCTGAAACAAAATAGAGGGTTTGGCCATCGGGCGAAATTGACGGATGGGCAGCTATGAGGCTGTCGGACAATATGCTCAGGTTTTCAGCATCCGACCAGGTTTCTTTGCTGCGGGTAGCGGTAAAAATTGATGCTCC
>JAFGAF010000484.1 GCA_016933815.1 Prolixibacteraceae bacterium | reverse complement strand
TTGGAAAAACACTAAGCGATGAATTTGTAAACTGATCAAAACTGTTTTTGAAACTTGGATCGGTTACAATACATTCGTGACTTCCCAGACTGTCCCAAATGTCTTTGTATTTACGGTAAGTATATGTTTCGCCGGTAAGTTCGTCTATGCCTTCAGCAGCAACCGAAACAGTATCCCATTCGAGCGCTACATTAAATTGATCAGGGTTTTCTTTTACACCTTCGTAAACTTCGTACTTGCGGCGCAAGGTATGATCTTGTGTCCAAGCCAACCAATAAGGCCCGTAACCGGCTTGCTTGCTGTCGTCGGTTGCTTTAATTATGTAATCGGTAATGGTGTGTGAATACTCAACATCGCCAATTGTGTAGGTAATTGTAGTGTCGGTAAATGGCGCCCAACCTTCTTCCGATTTAATTTTAGAGCCCAAGCCAATCTGTCCAATCAAATCGACAGGTAATGCATCGGCTTCGTTGCCTGTTTCTGATTTCAACAAGGCAATCGCATCGTTACCGTTCATGTAAGTAGGTGCCGGATAAGGGATGTCCATCATATCGGCAAGAGCCTGCAATGCCGGGTCGCAAGCCGGCGACGATTCGGTTGAAGTTGTTTGACCGTTAACCAAAACAAAAGTTTGATAAGGCTCAAGCGTACCGCTCAACTGGGTGATACCACCACTTGTGTAAGTAGTACTGCCGTTACTAAAACGGGCTACATAATACTTGCTTAAGTCGATCGAATTTTTTGTAGGGTTATAAATTTCGACACCTTTGTTGTTGCCGCTTCCTTCAACATACTCCGAAAAAAATAAATCGCTTTGGGCCGAAACGCCAAAAGCTGTTAAGATTCCAATCAACAGGGGTAAAATTCTATTCATCATTATTCGCAATTTTTAATTAGTAAAGAGTTTCAAATTTAACACAATTCTTTAAAAACCTTTATGCATTTTGTCAATTAACAGAAATATAAAAAACCAGTTTTAAATTATATTTTTTTAATGTTTTTTAAAAGCAATTAAAAACTTTTTTGCGCAATTTTACAATAATTTCGAAGTGCGATTATGGTTCTAAAAACAAAAACATTAAGCCCTATGTTCCGATTATTTAGCTGTAGCTGTTTATTGATGCACTTTTTTCTTTTTACAAGCGCACAAAATCATACCGAGGTTAACGATTCGTTAAACTTATTTCAAAAAGATTTTAGCATTAATGCTGCCTACTTCGATGCGGCCTTTTTTGAAACCTATTTTCCGCAAAGTGGTACTTTTAATGCGATGTTGCAAATGGAAAGCCAATTTTTACATCAGCCCGACCAAGCAAGCAACTGGCAAACCATTTACATGCCCCGATCAGATTTTCATTACTACCATTCGCCATCGTTTACGTTTTGGCGTAACAGCAAACCGCTATTATTTAGCGCAACTTATCATACCAACAATCTGTTTGGTTTTGAACAGCTTAACTTTTTTGCAGACGTGAACGGCCAAGTAATAAACAACTACGAATTGAACGAATTGAATTATCTGGTTCCGTCGGAAGAAAGCTTGGGGCTGTTTTGGCAAATAGGCACCGGAATAGGCTATGAATTTGCTCCACGTAAAACTGTTTTCATCAAATCGTCGGCACATTTCCGAAACACACAATTTATTGGCACAAAGCACGTAGGCGGGATTAATGTGAGGTTTTAGCAATTCGGGATAAAATTGTCCGATTATTTTCACCTCTTTTCAAACAGCTTTTATTAAATTTGCCGTCTCAAATTCAAATCATTTGCAAAATGGGTAGCGATACAACAAATACAGCTTTGCAGCTCGAACGCGACGGGTTTCTCGATCAGGAAATTGCCAAAGGAATCAACCTGAAAGAAGAAATAAACCGAATGAAAAAAGAAAAAAACGCGGTGATTTTAGGCCACTATTACATCGAAGCCGAACTGCAGGATATTTCGGACTTTGTTGGCGACAGCCTTGCCCTGGCACAAGAAGCTGCACGCACCAGTGCCGATTTGATTGTTTTTGTTGGCGTTCATTTTATGGCCGAAACAGCAAAAATCATCAATCCGACCAAAAAAGTTATCCTACCCGATTTAAAAGCCGGCTGCTCACTGGCCGAATCGGCTCCCATCGACGATTTCAGAAAATTTAAAGCTCAATACCCCGATCACAAAGTGATTAGCTACATCAATTGTACGGCCGACCTGAAAACCGAAACCGACATTGTTTGTACCTCGTCGAATGCTGTTAAAATTGTTGAAAGCTTTCCAAAGGATGCCAAGTTGATTTTTGGCCCCGATAAAAACCTGGGCAACTACATCAACTCACTTACCGGGCGCAACATGGTTTTGTGGAACGGTGCTTGCATGGTGCACGAAGAATTCTCGGTTGAAAAAATTGCTCAACTCATTGATCAGCATCCCGATGCCGAGGTAATTGCCCACCCCGAATGTGAAAAACCTGTTCTGTTACTGGCCAAACACATTGGATCGACTGCCTCG
>JAFGAF010000483.1 GCA_016933815.1 Prolixibacteraceae bacterium | reverse complement strand
CTTTTTTCATGGGTTCAATTTTAGAGCGCATGGTTTTGAAACACCATTTGTCTAAGAATTTTTCAGCCCATGCTGGGGATGTGTACTCCCAGAACATCTGAAAATTTTGTTTCAATAAATATGCTCTGACAGACTTGAGATTATATTTTAACAACTCTGACAGCTTGGCATCTTGCTTAGTAGTGAGATTTTCTTCCCGTTTTAATAGTGGCCACCTCGCATTTTTTAACATTGGTTCATAGCCATTAGCCGCCAAATCTTTTGCCTCCTGGTTTCTTACTTTATCAACGGCTTTGCCCATCATGGCAACGATATGAAAGCGATCCAGAACATGTACAGCATGGCAGGCTTTGTACTTTATAACTTTCAAATATGGTTTCCACATATCACTTGCAATAAACTTAATTTGCCCTGTTCGCTCCTTGCCAAACCATCTAAAAAACTTGAGCAGCGTCTTCACTTTTCGCTTGTCACCAACCCATAAAAGCCGGCGCATTCCTTCATCAATCTGATAAACAACAGTTAGATATTTATGCCCTCTCTGCCATTTAATCTCATCAACGCCAATTGCAGAAACATTCTCCAATGACAACATGGCACGCCCCCACTCAACAGCCATTTCGACGGAGTTAAAAACCGTCGACCAGGATGTTTTGAACATTTTAGCAGTGTCCGACCAACTCAGCATTTTTGCCCAACGAGCAAGAAACCATGTATACGTAATAGTGGTTGGTGACTTTCCTTTTGCCCAAGGAACCTGCTCGATTTTAACACCACATTTATGGCAATTCACTCGTCGCATCGTGTAGACAAATATAACAGCCATTCCCCACATTGGAACGAAATCAAACTCTCTTGGTTTGGGTTGGTGGTCATAAATAGACCCTTTATTACCACAAATCGAACAAGCTGGTTTACCATTTTTTCTAGGCTTGATTTTTACTTTAAGTATTAGATTGTTAGGTTTTCCAACTAATTCGCACTTATCATATATAAAAGAACTGTACTTTTCGAGTGAATTTAGAATAGTTTGTATTTGCATCCTGTTTGCTTCTTTTTTT
>JAFGAF010000482.1 GCA_016933815.1 Prolixibacteraceae bacterium | reverse complement strand
GAGATTGGAAAAGTTGATTTCTTGCGCGATACTGCACGCATAAACATTTATTATTACGAAGACGAAAATACCGCCGATGACGAAAGTACTGCAATAGCCGACGACGACGATGATTAGCAAAAAAATCTATTTACCAGCTTTTTTACTTTTTCTGCTTCTGGGAAATAACCTTATTAGTGAGGCTCAAAACCCCGATGTACGTCTTCGTTTATATGGTAAATTACAGAAAGAAATAAGCCAAAAGATAGATGTAGATTTAGAATATGAACACCGATTCGACAAATACATTACATCATTCGAAAAAGCATTCATAGAGCCATCGCTTTCGTACAGCTTTAATAAAAACATACGTATGGGTGCTTCGTACCGCTTGGCACTTAACCAAAACAACTCACGCCAGCGAAAACTACAAAGCCGCTCATCTGCTTATTTTCAGTACCGCTTTGAGCTCGACGATTTTCGTTTTCGTTTACGAACGACTATGCAATACGGTTTCGATGATTTATCAGTAGCTAACGATTTTATCAATAATAAATTAGTAAGCCGAAATTCAATTCAAATCGATTACGATTGGTTTGGGACAAAACTCAGACCCTATGCCAAATATGAATTTTTCACCCACTTGAACCACCCGCAAGGTATAATTATCAATCAGCAACGCATGTCGCTGGGTTCAAGTTATAAAATATCGAAAGCATTATCGGTCGATGCTTTTTACATGTTCGAAAACGAAATGAATATTGTAGCTCCTGTAAATGCCCACATTTTGGGTGCCGGTATTGAATATTCATTTTAATCACTCCTAATAATTCTTCCTTTTATTTTTTAAAATTTGTTAAAAATGCATTCTTGATGCAACCCTTATGTGCCTATTGTTGTCATTAAAGCAGCCATGAAATATTAAAAACAACAGTAGCCATGAAACACATTCTTTTTATTACACTATTTGTTTTGCCCTTACTGGGCTTTACACAAAACCTGTTAACATTTAACGGGCAAATAACCGACAACGATAACGGAAATGCGATCAACGATGCTTCGATATGGATTGCCGAAGAAAAAATTGGTACCATTAGTGATTATAATGGTGAATTCATACTGCACTTACCTGCTGGTAAATATCAAATTACCATTGCGGCAAATAACTTTGAAGAAAAAACGTTGCAAGTAATTCTTGTTGAAAATATTGAACAAGAAATAAAAATGAATACAGAAAGCAGCAAGAAAAGAAAGAACCATTTAGCAAAAACGCATAAGCAACAAAAACAAATTGCCAACTCGTTCGACGTTTCAAGCGAGATAGCTGACTTACACTACAATACCAAAACTTACAGGTAATTTTGAGCTTAAAAAACAATTGTTCAAATATTTACAAATAGGCTTTTATTCTATAGTAAAAATCGATATTTTTGAAACTAAATTTTAAAAATATCAAAACACTATGAAACGATTACTCCCTTTAATGATTTTTGCTTTGGCAATTGCGGTAAACCCCGCCCAAGCACAAATGCTAAAGAACATAGCCAGAGGAGCTATGAACCAAGCTAAAAACTCGGCCGAAGATCGAGCCAGCGAAGAAGTTAACGAAGAAGTTGACAAAGGTGTGAATAAATTCATCGACAACCTGATTGGCGAAGATTCGACCCAAAACCAAAACAACACAGGTGAACGAAAACCACCCGAAAATGCTGCCGAGAACTCGCAAGCTAACGTAAACCGTTTTATGCAAAACCTGGGCATTAGCACTGCCGATGTTAAAAAGAAAGATATTTATAAATTCTCGTCCCAAATAGTTACAGTAACCGAATCGACCGACGAGGATGGCATACAACAAACGCCGGTTGAATTCATCATCAATGCAAACGAAAGCAATTCCGATTTCATGTTCGAAGCCAAAGATAAAGGTAACAAAACTGCTACAATATTCGATAATGAGAACAAATGTATGTTGGTATTAAGCGAAGAAAATGGAAAGAAAACCGGTTTTGCTACAAAATTTGACCCCGAAGCTTTTGCCGAAGGTGCCGATGCAATGTACGAATCGGGCATGGTAGCTGCCGAAATGGAAGAGATGGAAGAAGACGAAGAAGAAGAATGCGAAATGACCAAAACAGGACGCACCAAAACAATTTGTGGTTATAAGTGCGACGAATTCCGCTGCGAAACCAGTAGCGAAATTGAAGTAGCTTGGATCACCAAAGACATTTCGGCTTCGAAAAACAAGTTGTTTGGACAAACTCCATGGGGTTCCGATTTTTCCGATTCGATGCTCGAAGGAATGATTCTTCAGTACGAAACCAAATCGAAGTTGGACAAATCATCGTCGGTTATGACTGTTAAAAGTATCGATTCGAACAAAAACAGCACTTTTTCAACAGCTGGCTATCAAATATCAAGCCTCTCTTTTTCAGCCAAATAACAAGCTAAATAAAAACATAAAAAAACAGCGTACAATTCATTTTTGTACGCTGTTTTTTTATACATTTTCCAAAAATTAATCTTCAAAAATCAATATTTTTTCAATCTCGTCACCCTGACGTATTGCATCAATTACTTCGAGCCCCTCGAAAACTTTACCAAAACAAGTATGATTGCGATCGAGGTGAGCAGTATTCTCGCGACTATGGCAAATAAAAAACTGCGAACCACCTGTGTTTCGTCCAGCATGAGCCATCGAAAGCACTCCCCTGTCGTGATATTGATTGTTACCATCGAGCTCACACTTAATGGTATAACCCGGCCCACCGGCTCCTGTACCGTTAGGGCAACCGCCCTGGATAACAAAATTCGGAATCACTCTATGGAAAGTTAAACCATCGTAAAAACCATCTTCGGCTAGTTTAACAAAATTTGCAACTGTACCAGGAGCATCTTCTTCGTAGAATTTTACTTTCATTACACCTTTACTGGTGTGTATTTCTGCTGTTAACATATATTAAAATATTAGTTTCTAGTTCAATTCTTTTAAATAAGCTTTAAAATCGTCGAATTGTTTCGACATTGGGATACTTAACTTTTCACCTTTCATGAATTCGGCCAACTTCAGGGGTAGTGGCACATTACCCTTTCCTACAACAGCCTCAACCGTTTCGGTAAATTTTGCCGGGTGGGCAGTTTCTAAAAACACGCCCAACTGATTATTGTTCAAATACTGGTTCAATGCTTCGTAACCACAGGCGCCATGCGGATCGAGCAAATAAGCAAATTCATCGAACACGTGTTTAATTACCGACTTTATTTCATCATCGGAATAACGGTAGCCAACAATGTGTTCCGAAATTGCTTCAAAATTATTATTGTATAAATCAATAATACGAACAAAATTGCTCGGATCGCCAACATCCATCGCATTGGCAATTGTTTGAACACTTGCGCGTGGCTCGTATTTTGCTGTTTTCAAATAATTGTAAACAATATCGTTATTGTTGTTAGCAGCAATAAAACGTGCAACCGGAAGTCCCATGCGTTTGGCAAAAAGCCCGGCAGTCAGGTTTCCAAAATTACCACTCGGAACTGCAATTACCATTTCTTTATTTTGCTCTTTTAATACACCTTGCAGCCTTGCGTAAGCATTAAAATAATAAAATGCCTGTGGCAAAAAGCGGGCAACATTAATCGAGTTTGCCGATGTTAATGTAAGCTGTTTATTAATCTCAGCATCGAGGAACGCAGTTTTAACAAGTCGCTGACAATCATCAAAATTACCATCTATTTCGATTGCGGTAATATTTTGACCTAAGGTGGTAAACTGTGACTCCTGAATATCGCTCACCTTACCTTTGGGATATAAAACATGGACATGAATACCTTCAACACCCAAAAAACCGTTCGCAACAGCACTGCCCGTATCGCCACTTGTTGCAACAAGTACATGCACTGTTTTTTCCGATTTCTCGAGAAAATAGCCCAATAAACGAGCCATAAATCTGGCCCCGACATCTTTAAAAGCAAGTGTTGGACCATGAAAAAGCTCAAGCGAATAAATATTGCCATTAACAGGCACAACCGGGCAATCAAAATTAATTGCATCGTAAACCAATTCTTTCAAACTATGAAGTTCAACATCGTCGGAAAAGAATTTTTTGGCTACTTCGAAAGCAATATCCTGAAACGACAAATTTGCGATATTTTTGAAAAATGCAGAATCGAAAGATTCAATCCTTTCAGGCATAAATAAGCCGTTATCATCGGCAAGGCCTTTGGTTACTGCTGTTTTTAAATCTACAACAGCAGTCGATTTCCGGGTACTGTAATACTTCATTTTAGATATTTATAATTTGAGGGGCAAATTTAATGATAATTGTCAAGCCTTTAGTTTTAAAACAAGTTTGAAATCAAAAAAAAATACATTGAAATAAAAAAGGTGCCAACAAAATGCCGGCACCCAATTCCAAAGTGTTGCTCTTGGAAGAACCTATCTGCGTGCTCCTCGAGAGGAGTTTTCGCTTCTGCTTGAATTTGGCGAACGACCAGAAGTGCTGCTACGCCTTGATTCGGGCTTGCTTTGACTACTTTTTTGTTGAACTTTTGCCTCCGGGTGTTTCGTGCGCTCTGCCGAACGCGAAACCTCTGCTTTTCGTCTAGGTTCGGTTTGCTTGTTAACCGTTGCTGATTTTGCAGGTGAGTTCGTTTTTTCGTTACGATATCCATTTTGCGTTGACCTGCTATTACGTTGATTTTTGTTTACAGCATCGTTGTTCGATCTTTCTGAAACATTTGCATCGTAGGTATAGCGTCGGCTGGTATTAGATTGATTGTATTTGGTTACCGATGAACTTTTTTGTTCACTTTTTTCAGCAGGTGCTTTGTAAACCGGCTGGTTCAAACGTACAGCTTCGCGCCTGTTGCTACTATTATTGCTTTGTAAACTTTTACTGCTACTACCCGATTTTGAATTGCTGCCGGGAAACTGTTGATTTAGGCTCGCCGAACGACGATTATTCAGCTCATATCGATTACTAACACCGTTGTTGCGATATTCGAACGATTTATCGGGATGTTTTTTTGCCCAATCGTTACGATGAACTTTTTGATGATAGTAAGCCGATTTATGATGAGGCCGGTAATGTACGTAATGACATTTAAACCTTGGCCCGTAAAAATCGTAGATGTGATGATGGTAAACATGTACAGAACGTGGCTGCCTATAGTAGTAATAGGAAGGATAATATCCCCAATACCAAGGCGATGCCCATACATACCTGCGTGGCCTCACATAAAAATCGATAATTACCGGTCGAAAAGCATATACCGGTTGTATTACATAGTTCCTGCCGTATAAATACTGATTTCCAACAACCTGAACCTTTAGAGTTCGTCTGTTTCTCACCTCAACATCGATGGTAGCAACATCTTGATAGATATTTTCGCCTAAAACAGCCTGGATAGTAACAACATAGTAGTTGTTTTTACCAACTTCAACAACTCTCAAATAATCGATGTAACCATCGAAATTTAAATCGAGATTTGAAATATTCAACTCCGGATCGTTCAACTTACGTTCAAAAAACTCGAGGTTTTTCGATTCACCAAATAAATATGCTACTGCTTTTAGATCGAGATTATCGCTGATATCGTAGTTACTTGCATTAACGCTTACAGATTGCTGAGCCGAAACTGTAAAGGCCGTTAGTGTAATCATTAATATTGAAATTATTGTTTTCATGGCTTTATGTTTTATGCGCTTAAATTGTTAAAATGCCTGGCCAAATTCATTTCAAAAAATCTAAGAGCGGTTATTTGATTTATAGCATTTCAAATTTGATGCCGAAAATTAAAAACACACAACAACACACAAGCACAAAACCACTATCTATCTTATTTACAGTATTAAAAAGATTATCAACCATCAAAATAAAAGCTCAAATATCAACTTTATCATTTCAGAATTTAAAAATACAAGTTAAATATTCTCATAAAAAGAATTTTCGTTTTACATTTGAATACAAATGGAACAAGTAATCTTAATAGCATCATTTTTAATTCCTTTGGTTTTGTCGTTAGTAATTTTTTTTAACTCGGCAAACAACAAACCCAAAAGAACGCTTGCCCGTAGCATGTTAAATGCTGCTGCAGTTTTTTTGGCCAATTATTTTTATTTCATTCAAGATTTTGGGATATACGTTTATATACACAGTCTTCATGTTGCTTTAGTACTATTTATTTATCCTTCGCTATACATTTATTTGAAACAGCTCACCCATAACTATGCAATCAACTATAAAACTTACATTCACATTCTACCAGGAATACTCTTTTTCTTATTATATTTTTTATTTTTTGATGTTTCGATACCTCAAAACGAAAAAATTACATTCTTAAGCAATTACAGAGAAAAATCATTCGAAATTGAGCAAAAATTTCTTTTTATCGAATGGATACGCATAATCAATGTAGCAATTATTGTAGTTCAGGTTGCCGGTTACAGTCTGGCAATTTTTAATATCAGCCGAAAATATCACTTGAAACTAAAAAACGAACTTTCGAATGCCGACGATTACCAAATCAAATGGTTGGTGTGGTTCAATATTGGGCTTATAGTTGTTGCTGTTTTATCTGTTATGTTTTACATTGTTAACCCCTTTAGCGATACCAATAACTT
>JAFGAF010000481.1 GCA_016933815.1 Prolixibacteraceae bacterium | reverse complement strand
CCCTCGTTTTATGTACGAAACGGCAGCAACCAGTACCTAACACTTAAATACAAAGATGCCCTTCAGGTTACCGCATTGGGTCAAAACACTTACACCTACTATTCGGCATACGAGCCCATTGTGGTATTCATTAACGGCGAGTATTTTGGTGTTTACGAATTGCGCGAGAAAATCAATTACGACTTTTTGGAAGACAACCTGAACATGAACATCGACTCGCTCGACTTTTTGGGCGTGAGTTACTTCAAAGGCCAACAACTCGAAGCTTTAAGGGGCTCAATTGATCCATTCCTCGACGATTTTGAACGCTTCCAGCAATTCGACATACAATCGGAAACCTATTTGGATGAAATTGATCGTTTCCTCGATATCAAAAATTACACCGATTACATTATTGCCGAAAGCTGGGTAGCCAACAACGACTGGCCTTTCAACAACATCAAAACATTCAGGTGCGTGGGCACTAACATGCGTTGGCAATGGGCCATCAACGATTTGGAATGGGGATTGAACCCCAACGGATGGACAAGCGCGTCGTTTGATCATATTGAATACATGCTGAGCCAAGGGCGTTGGAACAACTATACCGGCTATTGGTACAACATGATGCAAAACCCTGTTTACAAAGCCTATTTCATTAACCGATTTGCCGATTTGATGAACACCAATTTTCATTTTTCGGTAATAGGTCCGCTCGAAAACGAAATGTACAACGAAATACTTCCCGAGATGGAAGGTCAATACAACCGTTGGGGCTCATCGAACATCAACGGGCAAATGAATGCTTTCACCAACAACCACAACACATTCAGAAGAGAACTTGAAAACAGGAGCGATTACGTAAGACAGCACCTTCGTTCACATTTCGATTTAAAAAACGAAGTAAGCGTAACGCTTAATGTTGAACCCGAAGGAGCAGGCAGCATTCAAATCAGCACCATTACTCCCAACGTTTATCCATGGGAAGGCATATATTTTACCGATGTTGAGATTGAAATTACGGCACTGCCCAACCCGGGCTACAAGTTCGATCAATGGGCCAATAACTCGTTTATCGATAACATATACGAAGCAGTTCAACGCGGAGAATTCACTGCTACCAGCATGAACTTCAAAGCATTTTTTGAACCCGACCACGAACCCGATCACGGTGTGGTAATCAGCGAATTCAATTATAAAACCGGCCTTTATTTCGACAGCCCCGACTGGATAGAGCTCTGCAATTACAGCCAAGCAACAGTTAATTTAAAAGATTGGTATTTTACCGACGACAACCCCAGCCATGTGTTTGTTTTTCAAAACGATGCGGTTTTAGCTCCTGGCGAACGGCTGGTAATTGCCTCAAACTACACCAAGTTCAGGCAGGCTCATCCCGATGTGATCCCTTACCAAGGTGAATTCTCGTTTGGCTTGGGAACACCCAACGACGAAATAAACCTGTTCAACAACCAAGGTGAATTGGTAGCATCGGTACATTATTCCGACAATTACCCTTGGGCATTAAGCAACGAACAAGCAGGGCGAACGCTCGAATTAAGGACACCAGGAGCAAAACAAAACGAACCTTCTGCTTGGTTTCGTGGGTGCATAGGCGGTTCGCCGGGTCAGGCCTACATCAATTGCAATGAGGAAACTGTAAGCAACCCCGAAATTGCCGGTGTAAACAAAGCTAACATCAAGGTTTATCCCATTCCGGCCAGGCAATACATCAACGTTGATATTTACCTGAATGAAAGCGACCAGTTTTACAACATTGAAATATATGATTTGATGGGGCAATTGATTGGCAAACAATCATCGGGCAATGCCAACCAAGGCTGGCATACTGTTCAATTTTCGTTATCAGAAGTACGAAACAGTTTATTCATTATTAAAGTAAATACCAACAAAAGCGAAAAGGTATTAAAAGTAATGAAGAACGATTAAAAACACACTCAAAAGCAATAAACTTATTAGATTTCATATCTTGTCCGTTACAGTAATAAAAATGCTTTGTGGCACACAAAAATAAAATTTGAGCACAATGTGAAGATGACAGGAGCCGGAGCGCTCATATATTTATAGCCCCGGGTTTCAACCCGGGGTATAAAAATAAAAAATAAAAATCGTCCGCGGTAGAATATTCAACTATGAAACGAGCATGTAAAACGATCACATCCAAGAAGATGATTAAATTTATGCGAGTTCCATACGATACCATAAAAACAAACAATTTAATCGTATGAAATAATTCTATTTCGGACGAAACAGGCTGGATCAATAAAAGAGTCATAAAATTTATTTACAAATAAATACATTATTCTGTCATTGCAAACCTTACGAAGCCAAAACCAAAATGAGCTTCCTTCGAAAATCTAACGTTTTCACCTAACAACAATGAAACTATATTTTACAACCTATTTAGCTTTACTAATCTTACTATTAAAGTCCTGTTTCTTAAAAAAAATGCTGCTTAGCTAAAAATATTTTAAAAAATATTTGGGGGGGG
>JAFGAF010000480.1 GCA_016933815.1 Prolixibacteraceae bacterium | reverse complement strand
TCGTGGCTTTATTCTGAGTATGGCAACAACTTTATGCGCAAAATACTTTCGTTGGGAAAAGAAAGGGATTCAATCGAGGTTGTTGACGACCAAATTGGTTCGCCTACCTACGCCCGCGATTTAGCCAATTGCATTATCGATATCATTATCAAATCGATACTTAACCCCGAAGCTTACCTGCCCGGAATATATCACTATGCTAACCAAGGTACTTGTTCGTGGGCCGAGTATGCTAAAGAAATTTTCGAATTAGCCGGAGTTAATTGCGAAGTTAAACCTGTTTCATCCGATAAATATCCGACTAAAGCCAAAAGACCAAAATATTCGGTTCTGAATACAACCAAAATCAGATCATCTTTTGGTATTGGTATTCCTAACTGGCGCGACAGCCTGAAAGAATGTATTTCGTATTTAAACTATTAATTAATAATGAGCAATAACGAGTTATTACAACTGGTTAACGAGCGGGCAAATAAATGGTTAAGCGATTCATTCGATGCCGAAACACGCGCCCAAGTGAAAGCCCTGCTCGAAAACGACGATAAAAATGGCTTAATAAATGCCTTTTATCGCGATTTGGAATTTGGCACAGGTGGATTACGTGGAATTATGGGTGCCGGCACCAATCGCATGAACATTTATACTGTTGGTGCAGCCACACAAGGCTTGGCCAATTACCTCAACAAAGTTTTTGCCGATCGCGACGAAATTAAAGTAGCCATTGGGCACGATTGCCGCAACAACAGCCGCAAATTTGCCGAAGCATCGGCTAAAATATTCTCGGCCAATGGTATTAAAGTTTTCCTCTTCGA
The DNA here is from genome assembly GCA_016933815.1 of Prolixibacteraceae bacterium. Classification (GTDB taxonomy): domain Bacteria; phylum Bacteroidota; class Bacteroidia; order Bacteroidales; family Prolixibacteraceae; genus Roseimarinus. Next base: position 12,226 of record JAFGAF010000480.1, on the reverse strand, counting down.
AGATTTAAGGCCAACACCTGAACTTTCGTTTGCCATTCGCGAATTGGGCTGCCAAAGCGGCATCATTTTAACAGCATCGCACAACCCAAAAGAATACAATGGTTACAAAGCATATTGGGACGATGGTTCTCAAATAGTTGCACCACACGACGAACGCATTGTTGACGAAGTTCGTAATGTAAAAGTGGATGAAATAAAATGGAACGGCAACGACTCCGACATCACCATTTTAGGCGAAGAATTTGACCAAAAATTTATCGATAAAGTGGTTTCGGTTATCATTAACCCCGATGTGGTTAAAAGGCAATCGGATCTGAAAATTGTTTTCACCCCAATACACGGTACCGGTGTTAAACTGGTTCCCGACTCTCTGGCTGCTGCAGGTTTCAAAAACATCATCCATGTTCCCGAGCAGGATGTTGTTAGCGGCGATTTCCCTACTGTTGTTTCGCCCAACCCCGAAGAGCCTGCCGCTATGGAAATGGCCATGCAAAAAGCACGCGAAACCGATGCCGATATTGTAATGGCCAACGACCCCGATGCCGACCGCATTGGTGTTTGTACCAAAAACGACAAAGGCGAATGGTTTATCGTAAATGGCAATCAAACTGCGTTATTGTTCCTCTACTACATTATTACCCAATACAAAGCAATGGGCAAATTAAAAGGAAACGAATACGTGGTTAAAACCATTGTAACATCGGAACTCATTGCCGAAATAGCCCGTAAAAATAACATCGAATATTTCGACTGTTATACCGGCTTTAAATTTATTGCCGAAGTAATTCGCGATTTAGAAGGCACAAAAAAATACATTGGTGGTGGCGAAGAAAGCTTCGGTTTTTTACCTGCCGATTTTGTTCGCGACAAAGACGCTGTATCGTCGTGTGTGCTAATGGCCGAAATTGCTGCTTGGGCCAAAGATCAAGGAAAATCGCTGTACGATTTGCTAAAAGCCATATACCTTGAATACGGGTTCTCAAAAGAGAAAATGAAGTACATTGTACGTGAAGGGCAACAAGGTGCAGTTGAAATCCAAAACATGATGAAAGCTTTCAGGGAAACTCCTCCTACCGAATTGGGGGGTTCGAAGCTCGAAATTGTAAAAGATTATTCAACATTGATTGCCAAAAACATAATAAACGGCAGCGAAGAAAAAATAAACCAAAAAATCACATCCGATGTGTTACAATTTTTTACCGAAGACGGAACAAAAATATCGGTTCGCCCATCGGGTACCGAGCCTAAAATTAAGTTCTACATCGAAGTGAAAGCAAAATTGAACAATATCGACGATTACGACAAGGTTAACGCAGCTACCGAAGAAAAAGTAAACACAGTTATGAAAGAGCTTGTAAAATAACAACTTACAAGACAAAATATTAGAGCCATTCACGTTTGAATGGCTCTTTTTTTATGCATAAGGAGCAGCAAAGCGCTTATCCCATGCATTGTTTTCTTTCAACTTCATATTCCAATAAAAATTTGCCATGCCGGTTTTGATCATCAACCTGAAAAAATTCCTTCGAATAAAACCAAAACGATAAGGTTGAGCAAGTTTGATCATAATTTTTTGATCAAACTTTCCACTTTCGCAGAAAACTTTACCAAGACTGTAGAAATGAAGAAATAACCTTTTTTGAACAGGCTTAGGAAACAATTGAATACCCTCTACCCCACCTCGAATTACAGTACCTAAATAATTCCACTGACAATTTTTTGCTAATTTTTCGAGATACCGTTGAACAAAAACAGAATGATAAGCCTCGGGAAAACCCGACTGTACAATAAAACCAAGCCTTTTACCGGCAGCAGGTATTTGCGCAATATTTTCGAGAAACAACTTTACTTGCCCGGGCATAGCATCGGTGTAAAGGGGAAAAATTACAATTACATTATCGGCTAATTCGAAAGCCTTTGTGTGTTCTTCGCTTTTCGAAATTTCAGCAAGGTAATGTATATGAGTAAAATGATTGTTAGTACCATGATAGCCGTTTAAAAACTGATTAATTAATAAAGTTGAGTTACTTTTTGTTTTGCGGGGTGAACCATTAAATACAGCTAATTTCATTACAAAGCTCCTCCATTGGTTTTAAAGTTGTTTCAAAATATTTCAATTCGCTTTTTAAATTCAAAGCAAAACGTGCATACAAATCTTTAGTTATTTCCAAGTCGTCAGAATCGGCATTTTCCGAATCAACAATTAAGCCCAAAAACGGATATTTATTGTAACGTTTACAATGATGGCATTCGCCCTCAACCAGTGCCATATAGGGATGTACCAAAGGGATTGACCTATCGTTTACAGTTTTCAATACACTTGAAACAAAACCTGCAATTATGGGAGAATAATGTATCACAAGGTCTGAATTCATGTATGAACTGTAAAGCTGGGGCATATCGTCGGTGTGCATACAAATGCCCGGGGTCTTCCACCAACAAGTCCAACAACCTGTACAATAATTAATTTTCATATTTTTGGCTTTGAAAAGGGAAACATGATGCCCCTTGTCAATTAAAGCACTTGCCAAATTGCTTGTATAATAATTGTCGGTTGCCTTTTGTGGTGTACCGTCAACAATGGTGATTTTCATGGCTATTCATATTAATGTTACGCTATCAAAAGTAGCCATACACATTATCTGCTATTTTACAATATCGGCAAACATCTTTTATTGATAGGTTAAGAACCAAAAAAACAGATTAATGAAATTCGAGAAACCACTTATTAAAGGAAAACTTATAAAAAGGTACAAACGCTTTTTGGCCGATATTGAACTTGAAAATGGTGATGTAATTATTGCACACTGCACCAATTCGGGTACCATGAAATCTTGTCTCGAAACGGGAGCTGAAGTTTATTTGAGCCCTGCCGACAATCCAAACCGAAAAACTAAATTCACTTGGGAAATGATTAAGATTAACAACAAATGGGTAGGCGTAAACACTAGCAACCCGAACAAAATTGCCTACAATGCCTTGAAAAATGGCACTATTGAAGGATTAACAGGCTTCAATGAAGTAACCCGCGAAGTAAAGTGGGGCAACAGCCGCTTCGACCTTATGGCCCGTAACAAACATGAAACCTGCTTCGTTGAAGTGAAAAATGTAAGCATGAAGGATGGAGAATATGCAAAATTCCCCGATGCAGTTACCAGTCGTGGACGTAAACACTTAACAACATTAATCGAAGTAAAGCAACAAGGCTTAAGAGCTGTAATGTTATATGTAGTGCAACGCACCGATGTTGAAAAATTTACCATTGCCGGCGAAATTGACCCCGACTATGCCAATACTTTGCAAAAAGCAATTGTAAGTGGCGTTGAAGTATTTGTGGTTCAAACCGAAGTATTGCCCGAATCAATCGAAATTATTGGCCAATTACCCTTTGTATTACATCAACTATAACCAAATGTAAATCAACACCAAGGCCACACCAGCCATCAAATACCATTTTCCACTTCCGCTTAAACCTTTTTTACCCCTTACCATAAAAATACCCGATAAGGCCAAAAAAATTAAAACTCCGGCAAAAATATCGGCAGGAGCTGTCCAAAAGTTTTTCTGATTATAATGCAACTTGTTGATGAAATGAACGATGGGCTTTTTTTGGTAAATTTCGATAAAAACACGGCCAGTGAAAGGTTCGTACTCTCCAACACCACCTTTTACAAACACCTGATATACTTCGTTATTTGGAATAACATTCTTCAATTCATTGTTCTCAAATTGAATTTGAAAAATGTTTTGAAATTCGGAAACCGTCAAGCCTTTTTCAATGTATTTTTCAACAACAATTGAACGATAAGCCGGATCGATGTTTGTTTTTTTATGATTGAGAATAATACCCGAAACAGCATAAACCAATGTAATTCCAACCACAAAATAACCTATATCGCGATGCAAAATACGTAGCCACTTACGAATATTCTTTTTATTGAACCAACTCATAACTTAAGCCATCGATATAAAATATTGAATAATAATTTTTGCCGTTCACCTTCATCCACTCCCTCATTTTGTTGATATTTGCCATTTCGGCACTGCAATGTTCTCCGGTAGCTTCAGCTTCATCGGGATGTTCTGCAATATGTTCTTGCTCCATCTCATCAATTTCGTCGGCCATTAAACGTACTTCTTTTATTAATCCGTCCACTTTAATTTTGCTACCAATCAGCTCCTTTCCAAAGTTTTCGATTTCACCGGCGGCTTCGACCCTAACCGATATTTGACCTGTAGAATCGACAATAAAACACCTGCGCCCCGAATGTGAGCAAACATGGTTTACCATTCCGCTAACTGTTACTTGTGCATCGACATTATCAACTGCAACCGACATAAATTCCTCTAGCGAAATAAGCTCGTCAACTGCATTGTTTTTAGGTTGATTACAAGCAAAAAACAATAAAAAAGTCAACAGCAGATAAATAGTATTCTTAATCATATATTCGTGTTATTTAATTCATTACAAATATAATAAATGGTTTTGAACACAATTATGATAATTGACAATAAGCTCAAAAAAATAAAAAAAAATCAATGATTAATAAATTGTAAACAAAAGCCATGTTGAACATTCGATATTGAGCCAAAAATGATTATGTGATTATATTTGTGAGGTTTGCTCAAAAGCGAATAAAACATAATAAAACCGGCAAAAACAAAATAAAGCCGGTTAACAAATAAGCAACAAATTAAACAACAATAAATTATACAATTTTTTTAATTTTTTTAAATAAATAGGATATGACAAAAAACCAAAAGCTTTTGGATTGGGTAAACGAGTGGGCAGCAATTTGCCAACCCGACAATGTTTACTGGTGTGATGGTTCGGAGGAAGAGAACCAACGTTTAATGGACGAAATGGTAGCTAGCGGAGCAGCCGTAAAATTGGACGACAAGAAGCGTCCCGGCTCATATGCATTTAACAGCGACCCCAGCGACGTTGCCCGTGTTGAAAACCGCACATTCATCTGCACCACAAAAAAAGAAGATGCAGGCCCAACCAACAACTGGATGGCACCCGATGAAATGAAAGCCGAAATGCTTAAAAGCTACAAAGGCTGTATGAAAGGACGTACCATGTACGTTATTCCTTTCAGCATGGGTCCTCTTGGTTCAAATATTGCAAAAATTGGTATTGAACTTACCGACTCGGCTTACGTTGTTACCAACATGCGCATTATGACCCGTATGGGTAAAGCCGTTCTCGACGTATTGGGCGATGGCGAATTCATCCCATGTATCCACTCAGTTGGAGCACCTCTTGAAGCAGGACAAAAAGATGTTCGTTGGCCTTGTGCTTCAAATATCGACGATAAATTTATCTCACACTTCCCAGAAACCAACGAAATTTGGTCGTTTGGATCGGGTTACGGCGGCAACGCTTTGTTAGGTAAAAAATGTTTGGCATTGCGTATTGCTTCGAGCATGGCTAAACGCGAAGGCTGGTTAGCTGAGCACATGTTGATTATGGGTATTACCAACCCACAAGGCGAGAAAAAATACATTGCAGCCGCTTTCCCAAGTGCTTGCGGTAAAACCAACCTCGCCATGTTAATCCCAACTATTCCGGGCTGGAAAGTTGAAACTGTTGGTGACGACATTGCTTGGATGAAATTCGACGAAAATGGCGTATTGCGCGCTATTAACCCCGAAGCAGGTTTCTTTGGCGTAGCTCCTATGACATCGGACGAAACCAACCCTAACGCAATGCACAGTGCCGATAAAAATTCAATTTTCACCAACGTAGGTGTAACCCCCGATGGCGACATTTGGTGGGAAGGCATTGGCTGGGACTGTCCTGCAGGAACTATTACCTGGAAAGATAAAGTTTACGATCCAGCTTCGGGCGATGTAGTTGCTCACCCAAATGCACGTTTCACTGCACCTGCTGGTCAGTGTCCATGTATCGACCCGGCTTGGGAAGATCCCGCAGGCGTACCAATTTCAGCTATTCTTTTCGGTGGCCGTCGTCCAAGTACTGTACCTTTAGTTTACCAAGCTCTTAGCTGGAACCACGGTACATTCATGGGCTCAATTGTAGGTTCTGAAGTTACTGCTGCTGCTATCGGTTTGAAAGCAGGTGTACGTCGCGACCCATTTGCAATGTTGCCATTCTGTGGTTATAACATGGGCGATTACTTCGGACATTGGATCAAAATTGGCGAGAATGCTCCTGATAAGAGCAAATTACCAATGATTTTCAACGTAAACTGGTTCCGCAAAAGCCCCGAAGGCAAATGGTTGTGGCCAGGTTATGGTGAAAACATCCGCGTATTGGGTTGGATCATCGACCGTGTAATGGGTAAAGTTGACGCTGTAGAAACTCCAATTGGCTTTGTTCCTAAGAAAGAAGACATCAATATTGACGGCCTTAAAGGTCAAGCTGAATTGATGGACGAATTGCTTGCTGTTGACAAAAACCTTTGGTTAGACGAGTGTGAATTGATTGCTGAACACCAAGCACAATTTGGTGCATCGTTACCAAAAGAGTTGAAAGAAGAATACGAAAACCTCAAAGCAAGGTTGCAATAGTTTTTTCAACTACAATGATAATATTAAAGGCGCTTCGGTTAACGGAGCGCCTTTTTTCATCACCAAATAATTAAGCATTAAAAAACCCCGCTATAAATAACGGGGTTTGGTTTTGGATTAGTAAAGTCCACTATAATTAAATAAATGGAGTCTTGACAACAATGGCTTTTAGCATCTTGTTCCGAACCTGAATGTAAACTTCGTTACCAACTGATGCATATTCGGCATGAATATACCCCATGCCAATGCCAATATTTAAAACAGGCGAAATAGTTCCCGAAGTAACTTCGCCAATCAATTCGTTATTCTGATTAAAAATTTGATATCCGTGGCGCGGTATTCCCTTATCAATCATTTTAAAACCGCGCAAACGTTTTTTAACACCTTCGCTTTTTACTTTTAATACCAAATCTTTCCCTATAAAATTTTTGGTGTCGTTAACTTTAGTTATCCAGCCCAAACCTGCTTCAATTGGCGATGTATTGTCGTCAATATCGTTTCCGTATAAACAAAAACCCATTTCAAGCCTTAAAGTATCGCGTGCACCCAAACCAATGGGCTTAATCCCGAATTCGTTCCCGGCATCGAAAACAGCATCCCAAATTTGGCGTGCATTTTCTTTATAAAAATAAAGTTCGAAACCTCCGGCTCCGGTATATCCCGTTGCCGAAACAATTACATTATCGACACCTGCAAAAGTTCCTACTTCGAAAGTATAATACTTAATTGTATCGAGCTTAATAGTTGTTAGTTTCTGTAAGGCTTTAGCAGCAAAAGGCCCCTGAACGGCCAACTGAGCTATTGCATCAGATGAATTTTCAATTTCAACCCCTTCAATTTTATTGCTAATCAACCAATTGTAATCCTTCTCGATATTCGATGCATTTACAACCAACATGTATTTATTGGGCTCGAAATAATACACCAACAAATCGTCGACAATGCCTCCGGTATTATTCGGAAAACAAGAATATTGTGCCTCACCGGGTTTTAGTACTGCAACATCGTTAGAGGTAACATTTTGTAAAAAACTGAGTGCATTATCGCCTTTTACCCATATCTCGCCCATGTGCGAAACATCAAAAACGCCTACTCCGTTTCGTACAGTTACGTGTTCATCTTTAATACCCGAATACTCAACGGGCATGTTGTATCCGGCAAAAGGTAACATTTTGGCACCAAGCGCAATATGTATATCGGTAAATGGTGTTGTTTTCATTTGTATTATATTTTTTGAATGTTAGGCAATAAATTAAAAACAAAAAACCACAAACAACTGGATAACAATACATTATGATTTTCGTGTTTTAAATACAAATGTACCTTTACTGTACATTCGAAATAATGAAAAAAATCATATCAAAAAATATAAGAAAGCAGCATTGAATTTTAGGAGTTAAATGCTATTTTTGCTATAATTGTAAAGTTAAGCTCAAATACAAAAATCATGGCCTATACAGATCTTACATATTTAAAGGAAATTACCGGAGGAGAGAGCAGTATTGTAACCGAAATGGTTGAAATGTTTATCGAACAAGTAGAAGAATTCAGAGAAAACCTAAATAAATTCTACAACGATAAAAACTGGGTTGATTTAGGCAAAGAGGCTCACAAGGCAAAATCATCGGTTCTGATAGTTGGTATGGAAGAATTGGGGAAAAACCTAAAAAAGCTTCAATTGCTTACCGAAGAAGAAAAAGAAGTTGATACCTACTACAACTATATTAAAATGTTTGAAGAACAATGCGATGCAGCTCTTATTGAATTAAAGGAAGAACTCAATAATTTATAATCAAACATACAAAAGACCCAAAAGGGTCTTTTTTTTTGGATAAAAGCATGATTTTTCCCCCTAAAAATGATTTTTTATACCCCATAGGCTAAACGTCAGCAATGTATTTTTGCCATCAGTTAGATCATACTTTTATTCTCGAAATGAAAAATAACAGCACTCGCTTTTATACAAGTTACCTTGTTATAAGGGGCTTTGAAGTAGCCACTATTGCCATAATTTTTGGCTTAATCCTTTTAACATTGATTTTAACCGGAGTTCGATAGTGGAACAAATTTATTCAAAGCAAAAACCGCACAAATATTTAGTCCCTCCTTTCAACTTTTAAATCTTTAAGCATCGATGCATTTGCCCTTATGGTAAACATGTAATAAGGGCGCGAACTGATTGGAGAAAAGTCGAACGACATGGTCCAGCAATGCAAATCGCGAATTATTGTCATTTTTGTGTGAGTAATTTTCATGGCCATAAAATCGAATCCCGACGAAAAAGTAGTTTTCCACTTTGGAGTAAGATCAATATTTCCGTTTAAGCTTACCGATTGCATTAAACGTGGCGTACCGTTCGGATTGGTATAGCTAAATGTATAACTCAAGCTAACGCGCCAAGGCATATCAAAAGGCTCGTAAAAAGAATTAGCGGGTTTATTTGGCTCGTTGGGCTTCTTTTCATCAGTATTATCGCCACTTATGGCTTTTTTGAACTTATCGGAACTGTAACTAAAACTGTAACCGGTGCTTACATTTACAATACGGCCTAGTTTGGATATACCGTTGGCATTGTTCCACATGTACTCATTAATTTTAACCCCTTTTTCGTTTAAAGCATAAGGATCGAGGGTGGCATTAATGTTAATTGATGTTCCGGCAATTTTTGTACGCGCATTTATTGAGATATTCGAAAGATTGAACTGCTCGGCAATAAGGTTGTACGAACCATTAAAACTGAGATTATCGAAAATGGCAACTTTCTTAAAGGCTTCAGTTGCCGTTGTATCCTTCGAGTTTGCCACTTTCATTTCAATATTGTTGCTCAAACCAAAATTTACAGAGCCACTCTTTCCGGCCGAAGCCGATCCCGAAGGAAACATATTGAACAACTGATAATTACCCAGCGAATCGACCTGAACCCACTCGTAAAACCCAAAAATACGGTTACTGAAATCGGGTTTGTATGAAAAACCAATACGGGGATCAATTTTGTGCCTTACGGCTTTCACTTTCCAATTAGGGTTCACCATATTGTACATACCATATAAAGTGGTACTTGCGCTAAGGCCAAGGTTGAAATCGTAATTGCGCCTGAATTTATCCCTTACAACTTCTTCAACATGCCCCGAAACCCACTGATCCAGGCCGGTTTCGTTATCGGTAACCGAATAGCCATCAATCCAGTAACGTTCAGTATATTCAAAATACCAACGCTCGTTAAATCCAAAACTTGGCACAACATTAATGTGTTTGAACAACGAAAACGATGGCAGCGTAATAGGCAAACTGTGTCTTATCGATTTACTCCAATCGGCGTAGGGTGTCGAAAGTAATAAATATTCTTTGGTAGTAATACGGCTGTCGTAATTACCGGTGTATCCTATTTGTATATCTTCCCAAGGTTTTTTCTTTCCTACCCTATCTTTATTTTTGAAAGGATATAAGGTCTTCATTCGAAAAACAAACGAAGGCAACGAAACCGTAAGGGTTGTATCGCGCATGTTTTGATCAACTGAGAAGCTCATCGACATGCTTAATGGAGTATTTAAAAAGACTTTTTGATACGAAATTGTTGATTTTGCAGAGTTTTCGAGAAACTTATCTACATTATCAAATTCGTTTTCTTTGTTAAATCCACTCGATGAAAAATTCACACTTGCCTGAAGTGTTTGCGATGGATTTGCCTTTGAATCCTGATTATGGTTCCAATTGATCCTGAAGCTTGGCGATTTTTGTTGATTGATACCACGCTCACCGGTTACATTTTGCGAATAGCTAAACCCAAAACTGCCCGAAAATTTGTACCTGATTCGATAACGGGTGTTGGTGTTAACCGCCCATTTGCCATTTGAATAAATATCGCCGGTTAAACGAAGGTCGAAATAGTCGCTGGCTGCCCAGTAAAAACCACCATCTCGTAAATAAAATCCGTATTGAGTTTCTTCGCCATACGATGGAATGATAACACCCGAAGAATAAGTTTTTTTATTGGTAGGAATGTATCCATAAGGTAAAAAGGGGGCATAAATGGGAAAATCTTCGAGCACCAAATACGAACGACCGGTAATGATAGCCTTTTCGCGCAACACCTTTCCTTTGGTCATTTGCAAATAAAAGTGAGGATGTTCGGCATCGCAAGTCGAGTATTTACCATCAACCATACAATATACATCCTTGTTCATCATTTTAGCTTTCGAACTGCGCACCAATCCATCTTGTTGTTCGGTAACCACATTTTCGACAAAACCTTTACCTGTAACAAAATTATACCTCAAAGTTTCACACTCGAATGTTTCGCTTCCTTCAGAGAACTTGGTTTTTTTTATAATGTTTCCCAACGAATCGCGCATGACCGAAGCATATATTTCTTTGTCCTCAAAGTTCATTGAAATATAATCGGCTTCGAGATTTATGGTACCATATTTAATGGTAGCCCCACCATACAAATGAACAATTTGCTGACCATTTTCGAGTGAAATTGCCATTGAATCAACTGAATTATAATCGATTGGAGAGTCAATAATCGGCTTATTGCTGGGTTCAGTAATGGTATCGGCAGCAATTTGCTCTGGTACTCCAATCATATCAACGATACTATCGGGCACTTCGGCTTGCGAAAAACCCCAAGATGCGCAACTTCCAAAAAGGCTTGCCAGAAATATGTATTTAATCCACTTCAACAGTCAAAAAAATTAAGGCTCAAAAATAATTGAAAAAACCATAACGATACCATATATTGTAGTTTTTAAGCCCGATTAACATTGGTACAAATCAAAATTGTTCATATTATTGCATACGCAATTCAATAAAACTTCAATTCACCAAAATAAACCACGCTATTAAAAGTTTATTATAACAAAACCGTCAAAAAATGTTAAGAAAAAAATTTTTTTTACTCATAACAATTATTGTGCAATTTTGCGGATCGGTATATGCCCAAGAAAGCACATTTGAGTTAAAAACAGTAGTAATTGATGCAGGACACGGCGGCAAAGACCCCGGTGCAATTATAGGCGAGGTAAAAGAAAAGGATATTGTACTTGATGTAGCGCTTCTTACCGGAAAACTAATAAAAGACAAATATCCCGAAGTAAATGTGATCTACACCCGAAACAAAGATGTATTTGTACCCCTTGCCGACCGCGCCGAAATTGCCAACAAGAATAAAGCAGACCTGTTTATATCGTTACATGTAAACGTTTTTAAGCAAAGCAGTATTTATGGAGCCGAAACTTTCATTTTAGGCAACCACCGCAGCGAAGAAAACTTAAAAGTAGCACAGCTCGAAAACTCTGTTATTTTACTTGAAGATGACTATTCAACACGTTACGAAGGGTTTGACCCAAACTCGGCCGAGTCGTACATTATGTTTGAACTTATACAAAATGAATTTTTGGAACAAAGCCGTTTTTTTGCCGATCAAATTCAAAACAGTTTTATAAACTATGCCAACCGAAAAAGCAGGGGTGTAAAGCAAGCCGGTTTTTTGGTGTTGCGCCGAACAAGCATGCCGAGTGTGCTGGTTGAGCTTGGCTTCATCAGCAATAAAAACGAAATTGTATATTTGGTGAGTAACGAAGGCAAACAACAAATGGCCAAAGCCATTGCATCGGCATTTATCAATTATAAAAACAGAATCGACTCACGTTCGGTAATTGCCGGAAACAACAACAACAACAACAACAAC
>JAFGAF010000479.1 GCA_016933815.1 Prolixibacteraceae bacterium | reverse complement strand
GTATTTTTCACTTCGGTCGAAATGCCGTATCCGAACAAAATCACCATCAAAATGGGCAGAACCAACAGGATGATCATCGTCCAATGGTCGCGCAAAATGTGGTAAAACTCTTTCATTACAAAGGCACTGAATTGCTTCATCTTAGTCGTTTTTTCGTGTTGAATTACGCGCCAGTTGCTGAAAAACCTCATTCATACTGGTGGCGTTGAATTGCTGTTTCAGGTTTTTGGGCGAATCGAGTGCTTCAATGCGGCCATCGACCATGATGGAAACCCGGTTGCAATACTCAGCCTCGTCCATGTAGTGGGTAGTTACAAATACCGTAATGCCACGGTCGGCGGCCTGGTAAATCATTTCCCAGAAATTACGCCGGGCAGCGGGGTCAACACCTCCGGTTGGTTCATCGAGGAAAACAATTTTGGGCTCGTGAAAAATGGCCACCGAAAAAGCCAATTTTTGTTTCCACCCAAGTGGCAAGGATTTCACCAGCGTGTTTTTCTCTTTTTCGAAGCCAAGTCGTTGCAAAAGCTCATTGGTGCGTGGAGAAATTTCTTTGTTGGGTACACCGTAAATGCCCGCATAGAGCCGTATGTTTTCCCACACTTTCAAATCTTCATAAAGAGCGAACTTTTGGCTCATGTAGCCGATGTTCTTTTTAATTTGTTCGGCTTGCGTGTTAATATCGAAACCGGCCACAAAACCTTTGCCCGATGTAGGTTTGCTTAAGCCCGTGAGCATGCGCATTGCGGTAGTTTTTCCGGCTCCGTTGGCACCCAAAAAACCAAATATTTCGCCCTTTTTCACTTCGAACGAAATGTGATCGACCGCTGTAAATGCGCCAAATTTTTTGGTTAGATCAATAGCTTCAATGATATTCATACCCGTTCCTCCCTCGTTGTCAAAGCCATAAAAATATCTTCAATGCTTGGTTCTATTCTTTCAATTTGAACCTTTTGATGCCCTAGACAAGTCAAATAATTAATAACTTCGTTATAATTATCCTGTTCACTTTTAAAAGTTACATGGTGACAATCGCCAAAGGCAAAACAAGTTTCAACGCCATCATTACGTCTTAAATCCGATAATAACTTCGACATGTTTTCGCTTTTTACTGCCCACAATTTGGTTTGAAATTGATCGACAATATTTTTTGGGGTGTCGATTTTCAAAAACTGTCCATGTTGAATTAAAGCAATGCGGTCGCAAAGACTGGCTTCGTCCATATAAGGAGTTGAAACCAAAATGGTGATGCCCTGCTGT
>JAFGAF010000478.1 GCA_016933815.1 Prolixibacteraceae bacterium | reverse complement strand
GTCTTCGTAAAATATTGATTGATAGGGCTGTGCCTTAATTGCCAGTGTGGTAAAAAGCACAAAGGCAATTGTTATTATGTTCTTCATTTTGAGTATTTACTTTGTCAAAATCATCTTCTTCGTATCCACCTCTTTGCCATCGGCAATAAGTGTATATAAATACATCCCGGCTTGTAGTGTGTAGCCTTCAATGGTAACAGAGGTAGCGCCCCGTTCGTTGATGTCGAACGATTTGATTTGCACGCCCTGCATGTTGTAAACATATAGAATGGCATTTTTGACCGTTTCGGGCAAATAAATGTCGATGCGGGTGGTGTTGCTGAATGGGTTGGGGATGTTTTGGGCAAGGGTGGGGGTATTCAAACTTTCGGCATTTGGCTCGCTGCCGTTTATACCGGCCGATTTCAGGTTGGGATTGTTGCTTTCTAATTTTTCGAGCCTTGTTTCGAGTGCTTCGATGGTGGCCTGCTGTTCTTTCATGGCCTCAACCAGTAAGGGTATTATGGCATTGTAATCGATATAATATAAATCGCTTTCTTTTTCATAAACAACCGCTTCGGGTACTATTTCTTTTACCTCTTGCGCAATAAAACCTTGCTTATTCTTTTTTAAGGCTACTTTCTTTTCTTTTTCTTCGGCGGAGCCTATCGAGTCGGATGCTTCGGGTATGTAATCGAAAATGATACCGTTTAATTGCTGTACTTTAGCCAATGGTTTTTCTATGTTCCTGAAATTTTGCTTTAGCCTTTTATCCGAAGTAAGCAAAGTACTGGTCGCATAATGGTATTGCCCCCTAATTTGGTAAAACTGATTGTTGTTTATACCTAAATAGGAAGCATTGTTTTCATCAGGATAGATTCTTGAAGTGCCATAATATTTATCAACATTCAAATCGCTGGCTAACTTAACATTCCCATTAGAATCGACAACAATTTGCCCTTGAGTGAAAATAAATCCTGCCATTAGCAAAAGAGTCAACAATAATTTTGTAATTGATTGATTGATTGATTGATTGATT
>JAFGAF010000477.1 GCA_016933815.1 Prolixibacteraceae bacterium | reverse complement strand
ACAATTAAATAAGATGGCAAAATATTCAAGAATAGAGGTTTTCCTCAAAATGAAAGAAACGGGCATGGTACCCTTGTATTACAGTCCCGATGTTGAAAAATGTAAAAAAGTGGTTAAAGCCTGCTTCGATGGTGGCGCACGCGCTTTTGAGTTTACTAACCGTGGCGATTTTGCGCACGAAGTTTTTGCTGAACTGTCGAAATACGCTAAAGCTGAATTACCAGGTATGGCAATGGGAGTTGGATCGGTTATCGATGCAGGAACCGCTGCATTGTACATTCAATTGGGTGCCGATTTTATTGTGTCGCCCTTGCTCAATACCGATATGGCTAAAGTTTGCAACAGGAGAAAGGTGTTGTGGAGCCCGGGCTGTGGCTCGGTGTCGGAAATAAACCTCGCCGAAGAGTTGGGCTGTGAATTGATCAAAATTTTCCCCGGTTCGCAAGTTGGTGGTCCTGCTTTTGTTAGTGCGGTTAAAGGCCCGTGCCCATGGACCGATATTATGCCATCGGGCGGAGTTACACCCGAGTACGATAACCTAAAAGCTTGGTTTGCTGCCGGTGCCACTTGTGTGGGTATGGGCGGACAGCTTATGAAAAAAGAATACATCGAAACAGGTAATTTCGAAGGGCTTGCACAAAAAGTAAGCGATACCATTCAAATAATTAAAAAAATAAGGGAGGAATTATGATTTCAACCAATGTATTACTAGGACTTGAAGGCAAAACCGCTGTTGTTACCGGTGCCGGTGGCATTATTTGCAGCCGTATTGCCGAAGGGCTTTGCGAGGTGGGCATGAATGTAATGCTCCTCGATATTGACGAAGCACGTGCTATTGAGCAGGCAGCCATATTGAAAGAAAAGTTTCCCGAGGTAATTGTGGAAGGTTTTTTTGCCAATGTTTTGGATAAGCGTTCGCTCGAAAGTGCCAAAAAACGTATTTTAAGTTTTGTGAGTGCAATCGATTTCATTGTGAACGGAGCAGGTGGTAATTCACCTAAAGCAACTACACAAGCCGAAGAGATTATTCCCGGAGTAAACGATGAGTTAACTAACTTCTTTGATCTCGAAATGGATGGATTCGATCATGTGTTTAACCTCAATTTTAAAGGAACAATTTTACCAACAATGGTTTTTGGTAAAGATTTAATTGAGCGTGGCGAAGGCGGAATTCTAAATATTTCATCGATGAATGCTTTCAGGCCTCTGACCAAAATTCCGGCTTACTCGGCTGCAAAATCATCGATCAACAATTTTACA
Organism: Prolixibacteraceae bacterium; assembly: GCA_016933815.1. Taxonomy (GTDB): domain Bacteria; phylum Bacteroidota; class Bacteroidia; order Bacteroidales; family Prolixibacteraceae; genus Roseimarinus. The sequence continues at coordinate 621 of JAFGAF010000477.1, read as the reverse complement.
CAATGGTTAGCGGTTCATTTTGCAAAAACAGGTGTGAGGGTTAATGCAATTGCACCCGGCTTTTTTGTTACAACGCAAAACAAATTCTTACTTTTCGACGAAAAAGGAAACAATACCGAACGCGGACAAAAAATAATTAACGGAACACCCATGGGGCGTTATGGCGAAATTGATGAATTAGTGGGAACATCGGTTTATTTGTTGAGCGATATGTCGAAGTTTGTTACCGGTGTGGTAATTCCAATCGACGGAGGATTTAGTGCTTACAGCGGTGTTTAAAAAAAAGTCAATAGTCATAAGTCATTAGTCATAAGTCAGTAGTAAAATGACCATCGAACAATGATTCAATGACTTAATGACTAATGACTAATCGTTATGACTAATGACATATTGACTCAATGACTTATTGACTAATGACAAATGACTTAAAATATGGAACTTAAAAAAAATTGCAAATATGCTTTGGTGGTGCCAACCAGTATGGGTGTTCGCATAACACCTGTCGAAGGGCAACCCGTTCATTCGAGCGATACATTTAAAATGCAGGCAACCAGTGCCGAAACCAATGTGGCAAGCATTGCATCGTTTTTAGGATTGCCGGTTAAAGTGCTTACCACTTTT
>JAFGAF010000476.1 GCA_016933815.1 Prolixibacteraceae bacterium | reverse complement strand
TACACCATTGGAGGTTGAGGCCGACTTGCAGATTGTAAAAACGGCACCGGCAAGCATTGTTGCAGGTACGCAAATAACTTACACAATTGAAGTCAGCAACCTTAGCCCAAGCATGACTGCCGAATCGGTGATAATCACCGATTATATTGACAACGAATATGTTGACAACTTGAACTATTCTGTTGATGGTGGTTTAAGCTGGTATAGATGGAGGGGCACATACCGAATCGATTCATTGAAATATGGCGAGTTGTTTAGCTTGAAAATTCAAGGTAATGTACCGGGCAATAAAATTGGTAATATAATTAATACCGCAAGTGTTTCATCCGATACACCCGATGCCGACAATACAAACAATGTTTCAACAGTACTTACTGAAATTATTAATCAGGCAAATATCGAAGTAATCAAAGAATTGTATAGTTCTGAGGATGATTTGAAATCGGGTTCCGAAATCGTTTACCGAATAAGTTACAAAAACTATGGGCCAAGCGACGCCATCAATTTTATGATGTACGACGCAGTGCCTGAGATAATTACCAATGTTGAAGCCTCGCGTTGCGAGTCGGGCTTCGTACCTTGGAATGGTTCAGCAAATATGGGAACCGTAGTAGCCGGTGGCCAATGTACGGTACTGATTAGAGGAATTATTGGAAGTGATTTTGATGGCAGTATAAGCAATACAGTTACTGTTAGCAGCGATGTTTACGATCCTGATACCGAAAATAATATTTCGACGGTAACTCACAATATTGTTGCTTCGGCCGATTTGAAAATTGAAAAATGGGCATCCGAAACAGCTGTTTCCATTGGCAGTGAGTTTAAATATACTTTAATTGTTACAAATAATGGATTATCAGATGCGCACAATGTAGTTGTAAGCGATGTATTGCCCAATGAATTGGAATTGCTTCAGGTTGAAACAGAAACCGGTAGCTGGTCAAATCCGAATTGGAATATTGGTTTGCTGAAGAACGGATCGAGTGTGTCGATGAGCTTGCATGTTCGGGTTAAAAATACTGCTCAACAAGGTTTTATTATCCGAAATACAGCTACTGTTGGCAGTTCTACTTTCGATCCCGATGAAAGCAACAATACTTCAACACGCATTGTTTATGTAAATGCAGGTGCCGATATTGTTGTCGAAAAAGATGTCGATAAAAATGTTGTCGAAGCAGGCGATACGCTTGTTTATACAATTGAAGTGAGCAATAACGGGCCTTCGGATGCTTACGATGTTTTTGTCGAAGATGTTGTTCAGCAAGGACTTACTGTTGTTGATGTAAGCTTGTCGGGTGGCTCGTGGATCTTTCCTAAATGGACAATTGGCACCCTTTTGGTAGGCGAAACATTAAGCATGCAAATAATTGCGCGTGTTAATGACTTATTGCCAAACGGAACGGTACTCATTAATACAGCTACTGTTTATTCAAGCACAACCGATCCCGATTCTGAAAATAATACCTCTACGGTTAGTACAACAGTAAATACCGAAAATGAGTACCTGATCAGTAAAACAGCATCGGTAAGCACCGCAAAAGCAGGTGATGAATTTACCTATTCGATTAGTGTCGAAAACCTTGGCCCTTCCGATGTTCAGAACTTTACGCTTAGCGATCGGTTGCCGGCAGAGCTCCAGTTTATCGAAGCTTCTCCTGATGCACAGTTCAGCAATGGTGTTTTGCTGTGGAATATCGAAAATTTTGTTGCCGGAAACGATATGGTGTTTAACATTACCGTTAGTGTTCAACCGAATACCCCGGTAGGTACAAGTATCATAAATGTGGCAACAGGCATTAGCGACGAAGGCGATTCGATTGAAAGTAATCAAAGCATCGTTACGGTTGTTCCCGACGATATTATTGAAGACTCATATCAGCTAAAAATCAATAAAACAGCTGCTTCCGACTCGGTGTTCCCCGGCGATGTATTTACTTATTACATCGATTTGGTGAATAATGGTCCCGGTGTTGCAACAAATATTTCGGTTGTTGACCAACTACCTTCCGAGTTAAGTTTTGTATCGGCCAATAACGGCGGAGTATATGAAAACGCCAAGGTTCAGTGGCAAATTGCTTCGTTACCAGCAGGTTCAGCATTAAGCATGGCCATCGAGGTGGAACTCAACGAAGGCCTTGCTGCAGGGGCTGTCGTGCGAAACATTGCCTTAGCCTACAAACCAGAAACCGATGTACCTGAAGTAGCCGATACCAGCACGGTAACTGTAAAAATTAAAACCGACAATAGTAAAGCTTTGTACATTTCGAAACATTCAGAAACCCATACCGCTGTTGTTGGCGATACCGTTGAGTATGCTATTCAAGTAATGAATACCGGTAGCAGCACTGCGTTGAATGTGTTGGTAAGCGACTTACTTCCGCCCGAACTTACATTTGTTTCGGCCACCGATGGGGGAACCTTGGGCGCGAACAATGTTCTTTCGTGGTTAATTAACAGTTTGGATCAAAATGAGTCGAAAACCATGTGGTTAAAAGCTGTAATCAACAGTAATGCTGTTGAGGGCAACACCGTTGAGAACATTGCTGTTGCCAGAGGTGAAAACCGCGATTCGGTTATTGTCGATCAGCCGGTTATTATCGATGTTGGAAATTTAAATTACATTATTGCGAATAACGATAATGCAACAAGCTATTATTATTTTACAGGAACAGCTATTGACAATGTGCTGGTTAACGATACGCTAAATGGTAACCCGGCAACGCTTTCCGATGTTGAAATATCGGTGCTTGTGCCGTTCAACAATGAAAACATATTGCTCGATGTGACTACCGGTGAAGTAATTATTACAGCAGTAATACCGGTTGGAGTTTATGAATTAAGCTATCGCATTTGTGAAATTGCACAGCCCAATAATTGCGACGAAGCAGTTGTAACCATTGAAATCGCCGACGATTGTGAGATGATCATCCCCGATGGTTTCTCACCAAACAACGATGGTATTGGCGATTACTTCAGAATAACCTGTATTGACCGTTACCCCGATGCTAGAATTGAAATTTTTAACCGCTGGGGCAACATGGTTTACAGCAAAAACCAATATGGCAATATCGATGTTTGGGGCGATGCCGAAGCTTGGTGGGACGGTAGGTCACAGCACAAGTGGAACTTATCGAACGATTTGTTGCCCGTAGCAACCTATTTTTATGTGCTGAGGCTTAACCAAGGCGCTAAGCCAATTACAGGGTCAATTTTCTTAAACCGCTAAATTCAAGTTGCAAATTGAATAAAACTCGATGATTATGTCTGAAAAAAATATAAAATCAAACAAGGCCCTTAAAAAAGTGCTGGTGCTTACATTCATGCTGTGCTTTATGGCTTTACCTCGTCTGGCATTTAGTCAGCAAGATCCTATGTACACGCAGTACATGTTCAATACACAAACCATTAACCCTGCATATGCAGGCAGTTGGGGGAGTTTTGGTTTTTTGGTGTTGAGCCGCATGCAGTGGGTGGGTATCGACAATGCTCCGCTTACAAACACTTTTTCGTTTCAGGCTCCCACCAAAAACTATAAGTTTGGATACGGTATCAACCTGATACAAGATCGTGTTGGCCGCGAAAACCGCCTCGGTCTTTTTGGCGACTATTCCTATGCAATCGATTTTGATAACAACAGGTTTCTTCGCTTTGGTTTAAAAGCCGGTTTTACCAATTATTCAAATAATTTAAATGCTTATACCCTGTACCCCGATGATAGCAACGATCCATTATACATGGGGTACAAACACAGTTTGTTCATACCCAACTTTGGAGTAGGAATACATTACGATAGTGAGCGGTTTTATATTGGCGTTTCGTCGCCTAAGTTGCTCAATAACAGAATAGAAAACAACGATGTGAATTACTCGGGCTATGCCGAATTCAGGCATTTTTTCCTCTCGTCGGGTTTTGTTTTTAATGTGTACGATAACATTAAGTTTAAGCCTACCTTTTTAGCGAAACTCACTTCTGGTGCTCCGGTTGAATTCGATTTTTCGGCCAATTTTCTATTCAATGAAAAAATGTGGCTTGGAGCTATGTACCGAACCGGCGATGCTGTTGGCGCAATTGCTCAATGGGTTTTCGATAATGGTTTAAGGGTTGGCTATGCTTACGACTTTTCAATATCGCAATTGCGCGGTATGCACTTCAATACGCACGAAATTATGCTTTCGTACGAGTTGCAAATTGTAAAACAGGCCATCGTTTCGCCTCGTTATTTTTAAAATTATTCAGTTAATGTTAAATGTAAAATCATGAATCATAGTCGTTTTATCGTATTGTTGGCCATCGCTCTTACTTGGTTAAACTTGGTTGAGGCTCAAAATACCGGCCATTCATTTTTCGATGCCGTAGATATTGAAATTATATACGAAAAGATAAATACCGATGCCAGTGAAATTGGACCTGCTTTTGTCGAAAATCAACTTTGGTATTCGGCTTTCTCCGATAAAGATATCAGGCGATCAAAGTCGGGTCAAACCGATAAGGTTTTTTACAAGCAGTTTACTTCTGAAACTGATAAAAACGGGTATGTTATTAATAATGAGCGCATACAGATGGGCGATTTTGATACGCCTTTCCACGAGGGGCCTGCTTTTTATGCACCCGAAACAGGCGAGCTTTTTTTAACACTAAGTAATTTTATCGATGTTGAACTTGAGGTTGATGGCCTTATTGTAAAACGTAAGCGTATGCGATTGCGTCTGGTGGTAGCTCAATTGGCCGATAACAAATGGACCATTAAGGAAGAAATGCCCTTTAACGATCCGGTTTATTCTGTAGGTCACCCTTCGGCTTCAACTACAGCCGACACCATTTTTTTTACTTCCGATATTCCTGAAAACAATTCGGGCGAAACCGATATTTATATGGCTGTTCGTAGCAACGGAAAATGGGGTGTACCTGTTAATTTAGGTGCAAATGTAAACAGCCCTTCAAAAGAAATGTTCCCTTTTTATCACAAAAGCGGCATGCTCATTTTTGCATCAAACAGAAATGGTGGAAAGGGAGGGCTCGATTTGTATTACTGTATTCTTGGCGATAATGGTTTTTCAGCTGCCCGACCAATTGAACAACTAAATTCAGAGGCCGACGATTTTGGGCTCATTATTCACAACAATTCGAAGCTCGGATATTTTGTTTCAAACAGGTCGGGTTTCGATGCCGACGATAACATATTCAGAATAGTTTTCAACGAAAAGCTGATTGCAATTAACGGAAAAGTGACCGACAAGCTGACCAATGAGCCGATTAACGGCGCAAACGTTAAGCTAACAGATTGCAACAACAACATGGTTGCGCAAGGCAAGAGCACTGATGATGGTACTTTTGTTTTCGAAAATTTATTGCCCCGTTGTTACAAGCTTGAAGCCTCAAAGCAATATTACACTACCGACGAGGAGAATGTTCCTGAAACCTATTATACAACATTACAGCTTGCACCTGCAAAAGAACTCGAAGTTGTTGTTGTCGATTTTGATAGCCGCTTGCCAGTAGTTGGCGCAGTAATTTCAACAAAACCAAACCATTCGGTAAACCTTAATAACGATGCAATTTTTTATACAAGAATTGAAAACCAACCGGCATTAAACCTCGAAACCCGCGCCGAGGGTTACCTCAACCAAACCAAGCAAATAAGCACCAACTTTGAAGGTTTTAAGCGCGATACAATATTTATGATGAAACGTGAGCTTAACCGCACCTTTGTTCTCGAAAACATTTATTACGACCTCGATAAGTGGGACATTTTGCCCGAGTCGGAAATTGAATTGGACAAACTGGTGGCAATTTTAAAAGAAAACCCTACCGTTGTTGTTGAGCTGGGATCGCACACCGACAGCCGCGGCTCCGATAATTATAACCTGGTTTTAAGCCAGCGCCGTTCAAATTCGGCAGTTGCTTATATTGTAAGTAAAGGCATTCCAAAATCGAATATTGTTGCCAAAGGATATGGCGAAACTATGTTAATTAATCACTGTAAAAATGGTGTATGGTGTTCCGATAACGATCACCGCACCAACCGGCGAACCGAATTTAAAATTCTAAGCTGGGATTAGTTTTAGTTTTTTTTTTAAAACGACCCCGGGTATGCTCATTTTTTATAAATTGTAGTGCGCTTAAATTATACAAAGTCGTACTATTAATGCAATAATTAGTTTAGCCTCGATGCATAAAAACTAACATTAATGAGCAAGCCAACTGTAAATAGCAAACAATTGTTTGGGCAATTTTTCGGCAACAGCCTGGCAGTAATGCTGCTTATCGATCCCGAAACACGTCGAATAGTGGATGCCAACCCTACAGCCGAAAAATTTTA
>JAFGAF010000475.1 GCA_016933815.1 Prolixibacteraceae bacterium | reverse complement strand
TTCGGAAGTGCCTGTTTGACGATTCAGTTTGCGGTCCAGAATACTGCACATCAGCTTGATCAGATCGATGTTTGTCCATTCGTTATGACCGCCAATATTATATGTCTCGCCAATTTTACCGTTGTGGAATATCACGTCGATGGCACGGGCATGGTCTTCAACCCAAAGCCAATCGCGTATGTTTTCGCCTTTACCGTAAACGGGTAGCGGTTTGTTGTTTTTGATGTTATTGATGAACAGCGGGATCAATTTTTCGGGGAACTGAAACGAGCCGTAGTTGTTCGAGCAATTCGAAACCACAGCCGGCAAGCCAAAAGTATCGTGGTAGGCACGCACAAAATGGTCGGAGCTGGCTTTCGATGCCGAGTAAGGGCTGTGCGGATCGTAGGCCGTTGTTTCGGTAAACATGCCCTGATTGCCCAGCGAACCATACACTTCGTCGGTCGAAATATGGTAAAACAGTTTTCCGTCGGTGTTATCTTTCCAAATGCTACGGGAAGCGTTCAGCAGGTTCACAGTGCCAATCACGTTGGTGAAAACAAACTCGGTGGGGTTGGTGATTGAGCGGTCAACGTGGCTTTCGGCAGCCAGGTGAATTACCCCGTTAAACCGTTGTTTTTCAAACAATTGCTGGATAAACGCAGCATCAACAATGTCGCCCTTTACAAATTGGTAATTGGGCATCTTTTCAATGTCCTTCAGGTTGGCCAGATTACCAGCATAGGTAAGCTTATCAAGGTTCACAATGTTGTATTGCGGGTATTTGGTCACGAATAAACGGACAACGTGCGAGCCGATAAACCCGGCACCTCCGGTAATGAGAATGTTTTTCATTTTAAAAAATATTTTGATGTTTCGATTTATTTAAACGGCTAATACCATTAAATATTCTTATTTTATTATCATTTTCTGAAAGATAATTTAAGTCGTACTACAGAATGTTTCTCAAATTTTTCTCCCATTTCCATGCCGACAGTAAGGTTTCTTCTAAAGTAGCTTCGGCTTTCCAGCCCAATTCGTTGTTGGCATAAGTGGTGTCGGCCCAAATTTTTTCAATGTCGCCGGCCCTGCGGTCAACAATTTTATAGTTGAGTTTAACGCCTGTAGCTTTTTCGAAACCTTTCACAATTTCGAGTACCGAATAGCCATTGCCAGTACCAAGGTTAAATATCTCGTAGTTTGCTTTGCTTTGCCCGTTAAGCATCCGTTTAATGGCCACCACGTGCGCTTTGGCCAAATCGACCACATTAATGTAATCGCGTATGGCCGAGCCATCGGGGGTATCGTAATCGTTGCCAAATACTTTCAACTCGCCACGCAAACCGGCAGCAGTTTGTGTAATAAATGGCACCAAGTTTTGTGGTACACCCAAAGGCAGTTCGCCAATTAGCGCACTGGGGTGGGCACCTATGGGATTAAAATAGCGCAGCGATATCCCATTTAATTGCGGGTTCGCATGTATGGCATCGTGCAATATGTCCTCGTTTACCCTTTTGGTGTTGGCGTAAGGCGATTCGGCATCCTTTCGCGACGTTTTTTCGGTAACGGGCAACACATCGGGCTGGCCGTAAACGGTACACGACGAAGAAAAAACAATGTTTGAAACCCCATACTTCAGTTGGCAATCGATCAAATTCATGAGCGAAACCAAGTTGTTGCGGTAATACAACAATGGTTTCTCAACCGATTCGCCCACGGCCTTACTTGCCGCAAAATGAATAATGGCTTTTATGTTGGTGTATTTTTCGAAAAAGGCATCGAGCTTGGCTTTGTCGGTAAGATCGAATTGTTCGAAAACCGGTTTGGTTCCGGTAATCTTTTCAATGTTATCGAGCACATCGGCCGACGAGTTGGATAAATTGTCAACTACTATTGGCTCAAAGCCCTCATTAATAAGCTCCACCACAGTATGTGAGCCGATGTAACCGGTTCCTCCGGTTATCAAAATTTTTTGCTTCATGCTTTTTTGGTATCTAATGAGCCACAAAAATAAAAAAATAACATGGTGATTTTTTTTTGAACGGTAAATAAAGGTTATCAACAATTTAAAAAATGTGTTGAAAAATAAGTTTTGCAACGCTCATTATTTTGTTTAATTTTGAATTCAGTTTATAAAAAACATGGACTTAGCAAAACACATAAGATACCTTTTACAGTTTCACGAATGCGTGATTATACCTGGCTTTGGTGGCTTTATAAGCAGCTACAAACCTGCCAGTTTCAACGCATCAAAACAACTTTTTACTCCGCCTTCGAAGCAGGTTATTTTCAACTCAAAAATCACCAACAACGACGGACTGCTTATTAATCAACTGGTTGATGCCGAACACTACGGATACCGACAAGCACAACTTGCTGTTTTGCACTACACCGATTGGTTGTATAACAAATTGAACAGCGGACAAAGTGTTGAACTTGAAAATTTGGGCAGCTTTAAATACAACGATCAAGGACAAGTAATTTTCGTATCGGCAAGTTCATTCGACTTGATTGAAGCCTACGGTCTCCAACCATTTAACTACCAAAGCATTCGCAACAACCAAAACATTACCGAATTCAAACCCCGACCAGCTATTAGGGCTATCAAACAAAACAATAACTGGATAAAAGTTGCTGCAGGCATTGCTATTGTTTTAGGCTTATCGTTTTTCCCGCTAAAAAACAACGAAATGCACTTGCAAACCAGCAACCTGATACCAACACATATACTGAATACAACCGAACAGGTGAATAACATTCAGGACATCACAAGTACTGACGACACTTCAATTAACGACCAGCTAAGCACTGAAGTTGTAAATAAAGAAAAAGCACCCTACATATTGGTTGGGGGCAGTTTTGAGTTTATCGATAATGCCCAAAGTTTATGCAACGAATTAGCCAGCAATGGGCATCAAACTGAAATGCTTTTGCTTGAAAATGGATATTTCCGAGTAGCTATCGATTCGTATTTCGATAAAAACGAGGCCATTGAAGCAATGAAGACATATCGTGCAAACCATCCCGGATCGATGGTATGGGTAAGCACGCGCTGATTAATAATTCATATTACCTTGAATATTTTTTGGGCTGCCCTAACAGGTGGCCCTTTTTATGCTCATTTT
>JAFGAF010000474.1 GCA_016933815.1 Prolixibacteraceae bacterium | reverse complement strand
AATGTTGGTGTAACTTATGGATATCATTTCGATTTAAATCAGAATATTATTCGTAAAAATCCACGCAGGTTGGTATTGGCTTTAACTCCACGTTTAAAACGACTGGGCGTTGTTTACAGCGATTTATTACTGCAGAATTCACCCCTCGATGGTAATGCACACGGAGCAAACTTGGTTGACCCGGCTTTGGGCGATTTGGATCATTTGCGTTCGTGGATGTTTGGAGCCGATGTGGGGGCTTTATATACAACAGTACACGGTGAATTCGGTCTGGGTTCGGTTGATGTTTTTCGTACCCGTAACCGCATCGAATCGGATTTTATTTATTACAACGACTCAATAGTTGAAGACCCTTATAACTTCATGTATCCAACAAAACTGTTTGCAAACATGAAGCTTACATTTATCGAAATGTACAAGTCGCCAAAATTTGATGTAAATTTTGTGCCTACGTTCTCGGCATATTATGGCCCGAAGAACAAAAGCTCAGAGTTTTTTGTCGATTTAATGTTACAGAGTATGTTCAAAGAGCACATTGCCGGTATCCGAAGCGAAATTGTTTTTACCGGCGAGCTGGGATTAAACATAATGCATTATCGGGTTTTTGAGCCCACAACGTTCTTTCAGCCTTATTGCACTTTCGATTTCAAAAACTTAATGGTTACTTATGCCCAAACACTAATTGTTGATAGCGACCTGATAGGCACCGAAGGAGTTTTTGGTGGAGGTCAGATATCTGTGGTATTAAAAATTGGTAAAGACAGAACCATTCGTACCATTCGTGGTAACAATGCTTGGTACAAGTAACGAAGGTTGATTAATTACAACCTTCGGTACCATTGAATCATTGGAATTGCAAATTGTTGAAATTCATTATCGAAATAAAAGCCGGTAAATCCAAATTGAAAAGCACGGTCGGCATCGAGTTGCCAACGAATACCGGGAATTAATATCGCTAAGTTTGGACTGCGTTCGCGGGTTTCAATTTTTTTCCAGTTCGATTCATATTCATTGGTGGTTTCGTTCCATGTTCCATTGTCTTCCCAATATACATCGTCAACATAAGGTCCCCATGGTGCCACAAACGAATCGAATACAATGCTGAATTTATCGTTTATTTTTGCCATTCCGGCAATGGATAAAAGGTAGCGGCCCTCGCGTTTATTCACATCATAGTAACGTTCTTCCAAATTAGGGTCGAATTCTTCTTCCTGATAAAAAATTTGTCCGTAACCTGTCGAAAAAGTGAGATTGTTGCGCCTGTCGCCCAATGTAAACGATACAAAAGGCAGTAATAAACCAAATTCGGGTAGCGCCCATGAGCCACTTCCGGCCAATAAACCAAGTGCCATACTTTTGTTTTTACCTAAATCGATGCTGTATTTTATGTTGCCGATAATGGGTATAGCTGCCCAACTGGTCATTATACCAACGCCTAAATTATCGGCCAAACCAAACTGAAAATCGGGGCCGTAAATGTTCCATTGAATGTAGTTTTCGCCTTTCTTTATAGGCAGTCCATTAGTGGTGATAAAATAACGTGTAGCAAAAATTTCTTCGCCAATAATTTCTTTTTCCTTATCGGGCAAAATTTCGGTAACTCGCCTAATTTCGTGCTGAGGGATATAAATTTCTCCCCTATCATTGGTTCTTATCAAAATTTCGCGTGCATCTTCCGATACTATTTCACCAATAAATTTTGCACCGTTTTGTTTTTCGATAAGGTATTTTTTAACCTCAGCTTTGGTCATTACCGAAGTAATATCGTCCTGAGCTTTCAGATTTAATACCATGGTACTAAGAATTGAAAGCAAGCAATAAAATAAGAATGTCTTCATAGATCCTCGTTTAAAAATTCATTTACAATCAGTAAAATAAACAAAAAGCATTTGCAACTGATTATTTTTATTAATTTTAGTTGCTTAACAAAAATTGAAACGTAGCTTGTTTTATGTTTTTCAAATAGGATAATAGCAATTAATCAACAGATATACAATAAGTAAAGTCGTATGAGCCATGATTGAAAAAATCTACCTTATTTATAATCCATACAGTGGAAATCGCAAAGGAATACCAATTTTAGAAAAAGTTAAACCAATCTTCGAAAATGCTAATGTTGCTGTTGATGTTATTGAAACCCAGTATGCGGGACATGCGCGCGAACTAGCAAATACTCTTCCCTTTGAAGGCTACGATGGTTTGTGTGTAATAGGAGGCGATGGCACCATGCACGAAATTGTTAATGGTATGCTCAAACGCGATGATGGAGTTAAGATTCCAATTGGTTTAATACCGGGTGGTACAGGTAATTCGTTTATGCATCATGTCGATTGTCTCGATCCTGAAGTTGCTGCTCGCAGGATAATTACAGGACGTAAACGAAAGGTCGATATTGCCATGGCAAATGCAAATGGCGAAATTATTTTTGGCTTCAACATTGTTGGATGGGGTCTTCCGACCGACATTGTCGAAACTGCTACAAAAATTAAGTGGCTGGGTAGCCAATGCTATAATATTGCCTCATTAATTGAAGTAATGCGCAATAAACCCCGTTTGGCGAGGGTTACTTTCGATAAAAAGAAAATTGCCGGCGATTATGGCTTTATTCTCGGATGCAATACCATACATACCGGAACTGCTATGAAAATGGCGCCTTTGGCACAAATTAGCGATGGATTAATAGATCTTATTGTATTGAAAAAAGCGGGTCGGTTAAAACTACTTTATCTGTTTACAAAATTATTCAAAGGAAGGCATATTGGCGATTCGGCGGTTGAATATCACCAGGTGAAGCAATTTACCATTGAACCAATCGACAGTCATGTGCTCAATATCGATGGCGAAATGATAGGCGCTACACCGCTAAAAGTGAAAATGCTCAAGCGAGAGATCGAAGTTTTGGTGTAAAATTCATTTTGCAAATATCAGATTATCTGCCGGATAAAAAATAATCCAAAAAACTTTAAAAAATATTTGGAAAAAGGAAAATAATGGTTTTTCTTTGCAGCCGCTTTCGAACAAACGGGGGCACGTTCTAGTAAGTTCTGCGTGGGTACTGGCAACAAACAAGCGATTGTT
>JAFGAF010000473.1 GCA_016933815.1 Prolixibacteraceae bacterium | reverse complement strand
GTATTGAAAAATTAATAAACAAAAGGCTTGTTATACGTTGGTGCCGACTCATCAACACCTAAGCAGCCATAATAATTGTAACGGTACTTTAAAGAATATTGCCCGTGCAGCATAGATACATAATTGCTGTTAATAATATTATTAAGCATATTTTTTTCAGTTCCCGATTTCGAAATAAATGGATTATAACGTATAGCCGTTGCTTTGTCTTTCAACTTTTTATAGTCGGACGAAACAACAATACCATGGTTATAGCTTAAGTAAATTTGTGGTACATTTTGTTGGTTCATTGCACTCTGGATATTTGAAATACCCGATGAACCTCCCAAAGCTGTTGCACCTAAATTCGAAACAGCACCGGCAAAACCACTGCCAGCTTGTGCCTGACCGCCCGAGCTACTGCTGCCACCCGAGCTTCCGCTTCCGCCTGAGCCACCGTTCATAAAACTAAACATATCGTCAGCTGTTAACCGATAACTATTGTGGTCGGCCTCAACAAAATGGTGATCGATATCCCACATATAAACTTCGTATTTTGTTGATCCCGAACCCCAAAAATTTCTGCTTCTCATCCAATTAATCCGATCGTAAACACTTGGGTTGGCAAAACTTGTATGCCAAACCGAGGTACGAGCCGAGCCATTAATTTTAACTAATGGGCCAAAAGTATGAACTGCACCCGATGAAACCCATCGTTTAGGTTTGAAATCGTAATCATCGAAAAACTCGGCTCCTTCGTAAGTTGCAGTATGTATTTCGGCATTATCGAAGCCAAATTGCGAAGCAGTTGAAACATGATTAAAGGTGCCCAATTTTGCTTGAAGGGTATTGAATTTACTGGTTTTAAAACTGACTACATAAAGCAGTTTTTCGCCCCAATTTACTTTTTGGCCTGAAATTTTCCGGCTGCTTACAAATACGTTTGTACTATCATGTTCAAATAGTTTCTTTTCATGTAAAGTAATCAACTGTTGCTGCATGCCACCTTGCTGCATCATTTCGGCAACCTGTTGCATTTGAAGCAAAAATGGATCGGTGCAAACTTCTTTCTTAACAATTTGCAAATAATACTGCCTATTGTTTATCAAAGCAGGAATATCGAAATGAATAGAACGCGAGGCATTGTTATAAGCAAATGGAACTTCAACAGCGGCCATGTTGATATCGGCCGGCACAAAGCGTGCAATAAACTCAGTATTGTAACCCTCGCGGGTGATAAACATATCGGGGTAACCCGAAATAAGCTGAATGCGGCCATTACGACATTCGTCCTGCAAAAAGTAACCATGCCCGTAAACCGGGTACGAATATGCCACATTGCTTGGCGCAATAACATTAGGCGCCGAACCTGTTTTGAAGTTGCTGCTTACTTTCTGTTTTATAATTGTGCCATCTTTTTTCTTGGCCATTTCCCAATTATTACCAATATACTCTTCGCCATAAGCCGAAACCGAAAATTTATAATTTGTATGCCCGGCCATAATATCGTGTGGCTTGTAATAAACCGAGAAACTATCGGGAGCCAGATTTACGTAACCCGCAATTGAATCGCCCCCAGCTGCTTTGTGCAAACTAAAATCGCTCAGTTTTACCCTAAAAGTTCGTAGGCTGACTTGTCCGCTACCCTCTGGCATTTCATTCAATTCAAATGGGGCATTCAGTTTAAAGTTCATAGCAACCTGCGGTTCGGTATGCACATCAACACTTTGCTCGCCGTTTATAGGGTTGATATCCGATATTAAATCGGGCTTCAAGGGGCTCTCGATAACCATTTCGCATTGGTCGCCCATACTGAAGTGGTAATTGCAATATCCTTTTACAGCACCGCTCAAAATACGGTATTCACCGCCAACAACACCTTTAACCCAAGTTGGATTGGGGCCGGCCCCCTGAAGGGCAGCCCCTACCTGCAAGCTTAATATTTCGTAATTGCCACTGGTAAACCACAAATCGACATGCATACCAATTGAGGCAGCAATGGCAGCATAAATTTGGCCACTTGCATACCAACCGTTTATACCAATTGAACCTGTTTGCCCTTCACATGAGGTATCTTCGCCATAATCGAGCAAAGCCAAATCGAAGCCTACCAATGCCGACACTTCGCCATAAAAAATAAGGTAAGGCTTACGTCCTGTATCAAAACCCGAACTGGCACCAAAGGCAAAACCGCTTCCGCTTTCAATTTGCGGATTTCGCGAAACGGTATAATTGGGGAAAAGCTCAAGTATTTGTGCCGGAAGTTGAGGTGTTGGCAATTGTTGACCAACCATAAAATAAGCATCGGTTTGTAACCAGTCATCCAGTTTGAGACTAATTCGGTTCGATGGTTCGCCCACTTTCACGTACCATAAATCGGGATCGAAGTGCAAGGTCGTTTGGCCACCACCATCGAGCGGGCTTGCAATTATATCGACATCAAACACCCCGTGGAAAGTTTTTGTAGGAAAATTATATTCCATATCCATGGTAGCTGTAACCTTGGCATCGCTACGATTATTAATTCCGCAAAGCAT
>JAFGAF010000472.1 GCA_016933815.1 Prolixibacteraceae bacterium | reverse complement strand
GGAATGGTTAAGCTTGAAGTTGAAACAGAAAAGCCTGTCGAATATACTTTAAAAATTAGGGTGCCAGGCTGGGCGCGTAATATTGTGGCTCCGGGCAATTTATATCAGTATTTGCACATTGGTGAGCAACAAATAAATATGCGATTGAACGGCGAGGCTATTCCATTGAATTTGGTAGATGGATATGCCGTAATACAACGCAAGTGGGAAAGTGGTGATTGGCTTGAACTCAATTTGCCCATGTTGGTTAAGCAGGTAATTACCAATCCAATGGTTGAAGAAAACCGCAATAAAGTTGCTTTTGAGTACGGACCACTGGTTTATTGTGCCGAGCAAGCCGATAATGGCGATATTTCGGAACTTATGATACCTGCTGATGTGAACTTTTCGGTTTGCGATTATAACGTAAGCGATGAAGCAACAAAAGCACTTGTGGCTTCATTCAACGAAACGAAACTTACACTCATCCCTTATTATACCTGGTCGAACAGGGGAGAAGGTCAGATGAAAGTGTGGTTTCAGCAAAAAAATTAAATAATATTTTTATACTAACACTATAAGCTATTAACTATGAGGACATTATTCATTTTTATTCTAGCCTTGGCGCTTACTACGGGAGCTCTTGCTCAAAACACGCTTGTTTTGCACCCCGATAAGGCCGAAACTGTAATTAACAAGAATATTTACGGTCATTTTTCAGAACACCTGGGAACATTGATTTATGGCGGTATATACGTTGATGAGAACTCCGATATTCCAAACGTGAATGGTTATCGTACCGATGTGCTTGAAGCACTTAAAGAATTGAAAGTTCCTGTATTGCGTTGGCCCGGCGGATGTTTTGCCGATACTTATCATTGGAAAGATGGTATTGGCCCAAAAGAAGATCGCCCGTCGATTGTAAACGTTCACTGGGGCGGTGTTACCGAGGACAATAGTTTTGGAACACACGAGTTTCTCGACTTTTGTGAATTGATTGGCGCTGAGCCTTACCTAAGTATTAACGTTGGTTCGGGGTCGGTACAGGAAGCTGTTGAGTGGGTCGATTATGTAACTTCGAACAACGAAAGCCCAATGACCGAATTGCGCAAGAAAAATGGTCGCGAAGATCCGTGGGATGTGAAATTCTGGGGTATTGGTAACGAAACATGGGGCTGCGGTGGCGATATGCGCCCTGAGTATTATGCCGATATTTACCGACACTATGCCGGTTATGTGCGTGGAAATGGTTTCCAGAAAGTTGCTGTTGGCCCTTCGTCGAGCGATTATAACTGGACAGAGAAAATGATGCAAGGCTTAAGCGGAAAGTATAACTTAGTACAAGGCTTGTCGTTGCACCACTATACTTTACCAACCAATAGCTGGACTGGCAGCAAAGGTTCATCGACCGATTTTGGTGAAGACATGTGGTTCAATACCATTAGAAACACCATGGTTGTTGAAGAGTTTATTCAGAAACACCTCGAAATAATGGACAAATACGATCCTCAGCACAGGGTTTCGTTAATTGTTGATGAATGGGGTACTTGGTACGATGCATTGCCCGGAACAAACCCCGGATTCTTGCAACAACAAAACTCAATTCGCGACGCAATTGTTGCAGGTATTAACCTCAATATTTTTAACAACTATGCCAAGCGAATTTCAATGGCAAATATTGCGCAAATAGTAAATGTTTTGCAAGCAATGATTTTAACCGATGGACCTGAAATGGTGAAAACTCCTACTTACTATGTTTTCAAAATGTACAATGTACATCAGGATGCTACACTTATTCCAATGGAGCTAAAAAGTGAAACCTACGAGTTTAACGGCGAAAAGTTGCCGGCGGTAAGTTCATCGGCTTCGGTTAAAGATGGTATAACCAGTATTACGCTTACCAATGCCAATCCGAATAAAACTGTAGCAGTTGAATGCGATATTAACGGTGTTGATTTTAAAAATGTAGAAGGCAAGATTATTACCGCCAAAAACATGACCGATTACAACGATTTTGGAAAAGAAGAAAAAGTGAAAATTTCCAACTTTGATGTAAATAAACCCAAAAACGGAAAATTATCGATCGAAATTCCTGCGCATTCAGTAGTTTTGGTTCAACTTAAAAAATAAGATATGTGTAAAATAATAAGTAAGCTAATGATTTTTGCCGGTATTATAGGTTTGATGACCGGATGTGCCGGAACAGAAAAATCCGTTTTCACACCAACGGTAAAAAATATCGATCAGGCAGCCTTTTCGAAAGTTGTTGACGGAAAGCAGGTTGAGTTGTTTACCTTGGTTGGCGAAGGCGGAGTTGGAATGAAAGTAACCAACTTTGGCGCCAGGGTTGTTGCCCTTTGTGTGCCCGATGTAAACGGAAACCCTGTTGATGTTGTGCTAGGTTTTGATAATCTTGACGATTACATGAACGCCGAGCCCGAAACATTTTACGGCGCTTCAATTGGTAGGTATGGTAACCGTATAGCCAATGGCCGTTTTCAAATCGACACTGTTACTTATCAGTTGGCGCAAAACAATGGCATTAATCACTTGCACGGTGGCCCTAAAGGTTATTTCGATGTGGTTTGGGATGCTAAACAGGTTGGCGATTCGAAAATTATTTTCACCTATTTATCGCCCGACGGTGAGGAAGGATACCCCGGAAACCTCGAAATTACAATGATTTATGAGCTTACCGAAAATAATGCATTCAAAATTGAATATGCCGCTACAACCGATAAAGCTACAATTTGTAATTTGACGCATCACTCGTTTTTTAACCTGAATGGCGAAGATGATACTACTATTAACGACCATGTTTTGACAATTGATGCCGATTACACCACACCTGTTGATGCAGGCTTAATTCCTGACGGAACTTTAGCGCCGGTTGAGGGTACTCCGTTCGATTTTAATCAGCCAATTGCAATTGGCGAACGCCTCGATGTTAACAACGAACAGTTGGATTTTGGTAGCGGCTACGACCATAACTGGGTGCTTAACCGTACCGACGATGGGATGATGCTTGCTGCTACTCTTTTTTCGGCTAAAACAGGTATACAAATGGAAGTGATTACCGACCAACCCGGATTGCAGTTCTATGGCGGCAACTTCCTCGATGGTACTACTGTTGGCAAATCGGGCAAACCTTATGTGTTCAGAAGCGGTTTGTGCCTCGAAACACAGCATTTCCCCGATTCACCAAACCATCCCGAGTTTCCATCTACTCTTTTAATGCCCGACGAAACTTATAAACATGTATGTGTTTATCAGTTTTCGGTTGTAAAGTAAATTTCTTTAAGTATATATTAATGAAGGGTTGTTGTGCACTTGTTGCATTTCAACCCTTTTTATTATTGTAAAATCTTAGTCGTGAGTTGATTAAGTTAGTGAACTATTTTGTTTATATTTGACACTTACATCAACCGAAACATAATGAAAAAAAGTGCATTGCTGATTTTGTTAATTGTTTGTTTTTCAGCTTCGTATTGCTTAGCTCAAGTTAAAAAGCATAAGGTGATTATTATGACCGATATTGGTGGTACTGAACCCGATGATCAGCAGTCGCTTGTACGGTTATTGCTTTATGCCAACGAGCTTGATATTATTGGGTTAATTGGAAGCAATTCGCAATATGGCATAAATAGGGGCGATACCAAAGTTATAAATGATATAATTGATGCTTACAAAAAGGTTTTGCCCAATTTAAGATCGCATGCAAGCGGCTATCCGTCGGGCGATTATTTAAAATCGGTTGTTTATGAAGGCCAACGCAATAAAACTGGAATGGAGGGCGTAGGACTTGATTTTTCGACTAAAGGATCTCGATACATTATTGAGCAGTTGCTTAATGAAGAAAACGATGCAATTTGGTTTTTGGCTTGGGGGGGCACCAATACGCTTGCACAAGCTTTATGGGAAACAGGCATGGGGCCTAATAAACTTACTAAAAGTGAAATTAAAAAAATAGAGAAAAAAATAAAGGTTTACGATATTGCTGGTCAGGACGACAGCGGAGCTTGGATTGCCCATCATTTTAAGGAAATTTTTTATTTGAGAAGTGCGCAACAGTTTGCTGCTTTTTCGTATCGTCATGATTTTACTGGCCATAAAAGTCAGCATGGTAATTTATTGGTAGCCAATAACGAATGGTTTGATGTAAACGTGCAGTGCCATGGCGAACTTGGAAAAAAATACCCCGATGCAGTTTACATGTACGAGGGTGATACGCCTTCGTTTTTGTACTTGATAAACAATGGGCTGAGCGATCCTTTTATGCCAAATTATGGATCGTGGGGAGGGCGGTTTAATGCATTGAAAACGAGTCCTCCCGAACGTAATAATGGCAATGAAAACCCCAACTTTCTACCTGCTTTTGTTTATAATAATGCGGCCGATGAATATTATTTCAACGGCGAAAATCATCATTCGGTTTATGTTCCGCTGTGGCGTTGGCGCAATGCTTATCAAAACGATTTTGCAGCACGCATTAAATGGTCACTAAGCGATAATTATCAGGCTGCCAATCATGCTCCTAAAGTTGTTGTTAATCAAGATGAAAGCAAAGATATTGTTCTCTTAAAATCGAAACCAGGTAATGTAATTAAACTCAATGCCGGCAATTCTTCCGATCCGGATGGAAACCAACTTTTTTTTAATTGGTGGAACTATAGCGAACCGGGCACTTATCAAAATTCAATAAACATTGAAAAAAACGATGAGGCAGTTGTTGAATTTCGGGTGCCAGCCGATGCACAAACCGCCGATTCGATTCACATTGTGCTCGAGGTTTGCGATAATGGAACTCCTCGGTTAACTTCTTATCGCAGGGTAGTGGTAATAGTTGATTAAAAGTTTCGCTAGAACTAAATTTTAATTAAAGGTGTACTGCTTTGTACAATATTGTTTTGACTTATCAGCAAGTAAAAAATTCCCTTGTGAGCAATGTTGCTGTTGAAGGAAAGTTGATGCTTACCGGCCAAAAAATATTCATCAAGCAGGGGCGCAATTAACTTGCCGTGTGTATCGTAAATGCCAATTTTTGTTTGGCTGTTCTGATTTAAATTAAATTCAACCGTAAATGCTTGCTCAAAAGGGTTTGGATAAACTGTAACCATTTTGCTGCCCGATGAGGTGTTTCTTAAACTGTTTGATGTATCGTTTTCGATAAAACCTTGTTTCAAATTAATGGTTTTCGTGTTTTTCGACGATCGGATTTGAATGCTTGTATTGCGCTCTTTTCCGGTTTTGTTTTGATCAATAATCAGGTTGACTTTAGTGTTGCCTTGTCCTCTCCGATTTTGTGTTGTTACCCAATTATCGTCAGTTATTATCTCCCATTGCATATTCGTTGTAATGTCGAAAATCAGGCTGGTATCTGTTCCCGATATTTCGTAATTGTTGGTTTTAATACTAAGGTATTCGGTTTCGGTGCTTGGAAAAACCAGGTCGTAATGTTGATTTCGAAATGCAACAGTGGCTTCAGCTAAATTTGTTTCGAGGTTGCCGAATTCATCAACACCGTTGCTGGTCCAGGCCATTGTGCCTTGCCAGCCGTTTTGAAAACTTATTTCGTATGCATCTTTAATACTCATTAGGTAGGTTTCGGCACTTTTTTCGGCATTCCAGGCAACGATTTCGTTTGCAGGCATTTCGCCGGTTATACATGGCTTGTTGTTGAGCGAATAATATGCAGGCGTATTGTTTGGATGAAACCCGCTAAACCAGCGGCTAACCCAGGCGTAATAATGAATTTTGTAAAAATCGACATAGGCATTGGTGTCGGGTACCATTTTTTGGAGGTTCTGATCGCTGTATTTATTGCCATCGTACTTTGTGCTGGTGTATTTTATGTAGTTACTGGCGCAAACCAAAACCTTGCTTGTTTCGTGTACACGTTGGGCTACTTTTCCAATCAGGTATTGAATGTTTGACCAAGGGACAGCATTTTCCGACGTGTTTTCGGTATTGCTAATCCAAATTATTTCGTTACAAACATCGATAGCAAAAAAATAGGGGTTGTTTTGGTAGCGTTTAACCAATGCTACGGCATAGTTTTCGGCAAATGCATTCATGTTTTCTTCACTTTTTATCATATTTACCCATGCCGATGAGTTTTTGCCCGATGCCTTAAAATGATCGAACGAAATGAGTGCCCCCATAATGTAAATCTGGTGTTTTTGGGCAATTGCCATCAAGCTGTCCATGTCGGTCCAGAAAGCTTCGGTCAAACCTTCGAAATAGCCTTCGGGGGTAATTTTTACTGCACTGTGATTTGAATCGCAGCTAAGCCAAACTCGGGTTGAATTTATTCCTGATTCGTGCATTTCGGCAAAATGATTGTTCCACCATTTGTAATCGAAACTGCGTCCCAAATCGTTCCATTTGTTCCATGGGGTATTGGCTCCGTTAAGGTATAATTCCTGTTCGTTAATTTTGAATTTATTGTTTTCGATATAAATATTTTGGGCAGATAAAAGCTGTGCAATTAATAGTGAGAACAACACCAAACTAACTTTGTTTTTTATCATCTGTTTTGTTTTTAGATTTTCGAAAATTTGCTTTAAAATTAGTATAAAAAATAATTTCGACTGCCCCGTCCGTTTTTTTGGACGGGACAGCGAAATTTCTCTGAAAACTATGAGTTGACTTACAAAAATGTCGTAGTAAATCAAAATGAAACTGCTAAAAATCTGATATTTAGTTAATTATTGTTGTATGTGTATTTTCGTGTGTTCAAGTCTTCCTTCAAATTCTATTGTTAAAAAATAAACTCCATTATTTATTGTTGAAGTATTTAATTGCATTTGATTTTCGTTGTTGTAAGTTTTGCTTACAATTCTTCGACCATCGATGCTGTGTAAATGAATATTAACGTTGCTGTATTTTTGTGGGAAAAGAATGTTTAATTCGTTCGATGCCGGGTTGGGGTAAACTGCTATTTGCTTGCTGGTACTTCCAACTAAAGAACTGCTGTTTTGTTGTTCATCGTCATCATCATCGTTATCTCCCTGTTCATCGTCATC
>JAFGAF010000471.1 GCA_016933815.1 Prolixibacteraceae bacterium | reverse complement strand
TAATTTCGAGAGCCGCCGATGCTCACCTGCTTTTGGCCGAAGCCTTAAACCGAGTGGGTAATTACGAATTGGCTATGGTATTACTTAACGATGGTTTTAATGCCGTTGATAAAATACCAACCGAATTCCGTTTGTGGAGCAACAACCTTGGTGTACGTGGACGCGCATATCTCGAAAACAAAAAAATTCCTGCTGACATTACCGACCCGAACCAAATTAAGCTTTATGTTGAAGATTTAATTATTGAAGAGCGGGCAATGGAGTTGGCATTCGAAGGAAAACGTTGGTTCGATTTGGTACGAATTGCAAAACGCAGGGGCGACCCAAGTTACCTTGCCAATAAAGTGAAAGCCAAATACAAAGACACATCGTTGGGCAATAAAATTGCCGAAAAACTTAAAGACGAAAACAATTGGTACCTACCACTTGTTAAATAATAAAACTCATAAAAAGGCAACCTCACAAGTTGCCTTTTTTAAATAAACATGAACACAATCTTTAAAATTGAAACAAAAAATCGCTTTTTATTTTCATTTTAAAAAAATATTGTCATATTTGCACCGAATTAATAAAACAAAATGAACAATCAAGTTATCATATCGCTTATTAGCCTACTAGGAATTTTAATTCTCACAAAGCTGAGCTGAGAGTGGTATGTATAACCTTAAAATAAAAATTAAGCCATTCTCAGAACAGAGAGTGGCTTTTTCTTTATCGATATTTTGAATTAATGTTAAACCACCGAAAACAATTCGGTAAATACTAAATAACATGAGCGACAGGTTGTATATTTTCGACACCACATTGCGCGACGGCGAACAAGTTCCCGGATGCCAGCTGAACACAATTGAAAAAATTGAAGTGGCTAAAGCGCTTGAAGAATTAGGTGTTGATATCATCGAAGCAGGGTTCCCCATTTCGAGCCCCGGCGATTTCAATTCGGTAGTAGAAATATCTAAAGCGGTTACGTGGCCTACAATATGTGCCCTTACCCGCGCAGTTGAAAAAGACATTGATGTGGCTGCCGAATCGCTAAAGTTTGCAAAGAAAGGCCGTATCCACACCGGAATCGGAACTTCGCCATACCATATTAAATACAAACTCAATTCGAACGAAGACGAAATTCTGCAACGTGCCGTGGCTGCCGTGAAGTATGCCAAAAAGTATGTTGAAGATGTGGAGTTCTACGCCGAAGATGCCGGCCGGAGCGACAACGTGTATTTGGCAAAAGTAGTTGAAGCTGTAATTGCTGCCGGTGCAACGGTGATTAATATTCCCGACACAACCGGGTATTGCTTGCCCCACGAGTACGGCGAAAAAATCAAGTTCTTAATGGAGAACGTGAAAGGCGTACACAAAGCCATCCTGTCGACCCACTGCCACAACGATTTGGGTATGGCAACCGCCAACTCGGTCTCGGGTATTTTGAACGGTGCCCGCCAAGTTGAAGTTACCATGAACGGTATTGGCGAGCGCGCCGGAAACACATCGCTCGAAGAAGTGGTGATGACCTTTAAAAGCCGCGAAAAAGAGCTTGGAATTGTAACCAACATCAACACCAAAAACATTTACAAAACCAGCCGCATGGTTTCGAGCTTGATGAACATGCCCGTTCAGCCAAACAAAGCAATTGTAGGCCGGAATGCTTTCGCACACTCATCGGGAATTCACCAGGACGGCGTGTTGAAAAACCGCGAAAACTACGAGATTATCGACCCGAACGACGTGGGTATCAACGAATCGTCAATTGTATTGACCGCCCGTAGCGGACGTGCTGCCTTGAACCACCACATCGAAAACTTGGGAATTAAGTTAGAAAAAGCCAAATTAGACGATGTATATCAGGAGTTCCTCAAGTTGGCCGACAAGAAAAAAGACATCAAAGAAGACGATTTGTTGATGTTGCTGGGTGAGATACGTGGCGAAAACCACCGCATCAAATTGGATTACCTGCAAGTGATTTCGGGCAAATCTTTGGAACCAATGGCCAGCGTACGTTTGGAAATTGGCGGCGAAAAGTTCACTGCCACCTCAAGCGGCAATGGCCCGGTAGATGCTGCTATCAATGCCGTTAAACAAATCATCACCCGTCAGGTTACTTTAGAAGAATTTTTGATTCAAGCCATCAACAAAGGCAGCGACGATTACGGAAAAGTTCACATGACCATTTCGCACGGTGAGCGCAATTACAACGGTTTTGGTGCCCATACCGACATCATCACCGCCTCGGTTGAAGCATTTTTGGATGCGATTAATAAAATACCGATAGGGAAGCCCCTATAATTTGAGTCAAAAGACAATAGATTAAAGACAGAAGACAAATAACAAAGAATAAATAAAGAACCTCGGCAAAGTCACCCTCCTTAGGAGGGTGATTGAGGGGGAGGCATAATTATGACAGCAAAAACATTATTCGACAAAATTTGGGATGCACACGTAGTAAAAGAAGTAGAAGGCGGTCCCAACGTATTGTATATCGACCGTCACTTCATTCACGAAGTGACCAGCCCGGTGGCTTTTCTTGGCTTAAAAAATCGTGGATTAAAAGTTTTTCGTCCCGATCAAACCACGGCCACACCCGACCACAACGTACCAACCGAAAACCAACACCTCTCAATTGTTGACGAGATGAGTCGCAACCAGGTTGAAATGCTTCGTAAAAACTGCGAAGAGCATGGCATTACCCACTACGGTTTGGGCAACGACGGTCATGGCGTGGTACACATCATTGGACCCGAGCAAGGTTTGACACAACCCGGAATGACCATCGTTTGCGGCGACAGCCACACTTCGACCCACGGTGCATTTGGTGCCGTTGCCTTTGGAATTGGAACCAGCGAAGTGGAAATGGTGCTTGCCAGCCAATGCATTATGCAACCCAAACCAAAAAAAATGCGCATTACAGTTGATGGCGAATTGAAGCCCAACGTATCAGCAAAAGACATCGTTCTTTACATTATTGCAAAAATTTCGACCAGCGGCGGCACAGGCCACTTTGTTGAATTTGCAGGTTCGGCCATTCGCAGCCTTACCATGGAAGGCCGTATGACTGTTTGCAACATGAGTATCGAATGTGGCGCACGTGGCGGAATGATTGCCCCCGACGAAAAAACAATCGATTACGTTAAAGGCCGAAAATTTGCCCCTAAAGGCGAAGACTGGGACAAAGCAGTTGCATACTGGCTTACATTGAAAACCGATGAAGGTGCCGTGTTCGACACCGAATATACTTTCGATGCAGCCGATATTGAACCAATGATTACTTATGGAACCAATCCGGGTATGGGTATAAAAATCAGCGAAAACATCCCAACCAGCGAAGGCTTAACCGGAAACGACAAAGTCACGTTCCAAAAATCACTTCAATACATGGGTTTCAACGAAGGCGAAGCCATCAAAGGCAAACCAGTTGACTATGTGTTCCTTGGAAGTTGTACCAATGGCCG
>JAFGAF010000470.1 GCA_016933815.1 Prolixibacteraceae bacterium | reverse complement strand
GTAACCAACACTTTGTTTTCGGCATTAATCGATCCGTAAATGTTTAGCAAAAACATTTTTAGCAATTCAAGCTTTTCGGTATTGGTTTTCAAAAGCGGATTGATCCAAATACTGGTTTGCGAGGTGTAAACTTCTTCGATAATGCGTAACCCATAATTACGTATTGCACTGCCACTTTGGGTAATTTCAAGTCCAAAATCGGCACCACCGTTAAGTACTTTCGATTCGGTTTTTCCCCATGTTTCATAAATTAAAATCCCTTTTTCAATTTTTGAAGGGCTTTTGTATTTTTGAACCGAAAACTGGTTAAACTCATCAAGTTTACCAATTTTTTCGAGGGTATTACGCACCCAGTTCAAAGCAAGGTAAGGCATTTCGGCCACAACGGTTATCAGCTTTTTTTGTTCGCATAAATCGTTTAAAAAGCTTTCCATATTTGCCTGTGGTGTATCGCCTTTTACAATACCGACCAGCCGAACGCCGCCACGGTTAAGGCTCATTACCTGTTCAAGTTTTATGTCAACGCCATATTCAAGTTTGAATTCAATAATACGTTCTTCAATCCAGTCGTCGCCGGCTATGGCTACATCGAGTTCTTGTAAAGCCAATTGTGCACTGAATTCCTGAGGACGACCGTCCCAGCCATACAAAAAATTAACAGTTTTAAAAATACTTGGGCCACCGGCATCGTAACCAGCAGTTTTAAAGCCCGAATCGTCGAGTAATTGAATAAGGTTTCCTCCACGATTGGGGTTTGCCAGCGAACCAGCCGGCATACCAATAACGAGTTGTTTATTGTTGGTCATGTTATGATTTTTTTGCTCAAAACGATTGAGTATTCTTATTTTTCGATTACTTCAAGGCTGCCGTCGGTATCAATTTTGCGATAATAGCATGAATGATAAGGCATTCCATTGTCTTTTTTTGCATGGCAGGCGCCTTTGCCTTCGGGTGTAACCAAAAACAAAAATGAGTTTTGCTCGCAGTTTACCCTAATTTCTTCGATGCGAAGCATGTCGCCCGATGTCAGGCCTTTTTTCCAAAGCTCGTTGCGGCTGCGACTCCAATAGGTAGCGTATCCGCTTTTTACGGTTTCGTCATAAGCTTCTTTGTTAATAAATGAAAGGATCAGCACTTCTTTTGTGTGAAAATCCTGAGTTACTACTGGTAAAAGTTTTTGACCATCGGGGCCAAAATCTACCAAAAAATCGCTTGTATATTCTTTCGACATGATTTGAAAATTTTTATTAGGGCGCTAAAAGTAATAATAAGCTGCATGAAAACGCGATAAAAATCATGAAAAAAATTCAATGATAAATAATTATGCGTTCATTTAATGTGCGAATAAGTTCTTAAAAGAACTGTTTCATGCTTTTTGAAATGGAATTTGTTAATAATTCATGAAGCTAAAAGGTAGTTGTTCTGAAATACAATTTCTATATTTGGGCAACATTTTGTAAAGATATGAATGAATTTATAGTTTCAGCACGTAAATACCGTCCAACCACGTTTATGTCGGTTGTAGGCCAGGCATCAATAACTGCTACATTAAAAAATGCTACAAAAAACAAGCAAATGGCACATGCTTATTTATTTTGTGGCCCAAGGGGTGTAGGCAAAACAACCTGTGCCCGTATTTATGCTAAAACAATTAACTGTCAGAATATTACTCCCGATCACGAACCTTGCAATGTTTGTGAATCGTGTATGGCTTTTAATGAAAATCGCTCGTACAACATTCATGAACTCGATGCTGCATCAAACAACTCGGTTGACGATATTCGTTCGTTGATCGATCAGGTAAGGGTTCCGCCTCAATTGGGGCATTACAGTGTGTACATCATCGATGAGGTGCATATGCTGTCGTCGGCTGCTTTTAATGCATTTCTGAAAACCCTTGAAGAACCGCCTAAACATGCCATTTTTATTTTGGCAACTACCGAAAAACACAAAATACTTCCTACAATCTTATCGCGTTGTCAAATTTTCGATTTCAACCGCATTAAAGTTTCCGATATTGCCGACCATATAAAACAGGTTGCCAACAAAGAAGGTGTTGAAATTGAGGATGCAGGGGTAAACATTATTGCGCAGAAAGCCGATGGTGCCATGCGCGATGCTCTTTCAATCTTCGACCAAATTGTTAGCTTTTCGGGGAAAAGCATTACTTATCAGGATGTTATTACCAACCTGAATGTACTTGATTACGATTACTACTTTAAATTAACCGATAATTTTATTAAAAACGAAGTACCCGAAGCTTTGGTCACATTTAACGATATTCTCGATCACGGTTTCGATGCCCATCATTTTATTGTTGGCCTGAGCTCGCATTTTAGAGATTTATTGGTGTGTAAAGATCAGGCTACCGTACAATTACTCGAAGTTGGAGGCGAAATTCAGGAAAAATACAAAGTGCAGGCAGCTGCATGCGAAAGTGATTTTATTCTTGAGGCAATGGATATTGCCAACCAGTGCGATTTGAACTACAAGGCAAGTCAAAATAAACGTTTACTGGTTGAATTGGCCTTAATCAAAATTAGCCAAATTACCCAAAAAAAAAAGTAACTGAATCGGATAAAGATTCACTCGAGCCCATTTTTTCTGCGCCACAAGTTGCTGAACAAAAGCAGGTTGTGCAAAAAAACAATGCTGCACCGGTTACAAATGCTGTAAAACCAAAGGTTGTAATGAAACGGCGTGCCAGCGAAATTAGCACGCCTTCAATATTGAAAGCCATGCAGGCACAACCCAACGAAACTCCTGTTAGCAGCAATGAGCCAACTAAAATACCTGTTAAAGAGCAAATTAATACTAAGCCTGTTGACCAGCCTTTTACATTGGAACAATTGCATGATGTTTGGCCCCAAATGATTGAGAAATATGCCGAACAAACACATTTGTACATTTCACTTCAAAATTTACCAGTTCTTGACCCCAATTATTTAGTGGTAATTACTGTCGAAAACTCAGTTCAGCACTTCAAAATCAGTCAAATGAAGCACGAATTAGTTGGATATTTACAACGTACCTTAAACAATTCACAAATAGATGTTAGGGTTGATGTAAATAGGGTAGAGTCTGAAAATAAGATACTTACCGATGAGCAGAAGTTGAAAGAAATGGTGCAGAAGAATCCGGTTTTGCAAATGTTTCGAAGCAAATTTAACCTCGATTTTAATGGATAAAATTCACAGTTTATTACAAAACTTTTATCTTGGTGTTTTGTTTATTTAGTTAAGTTTATTGAAGTAAAAATCCAAAAATATTAACCTTTAAATTGAATAATTATGTTGAAAGAAAAAATGGAAAAAGCACTCAACGAGCAAATAAATAAAGAGATGTTTTCGGCTTACTTATACCTGTCGATGAGTGCTTATGCACAAACCTTAGGCTTGCCCGGAGTAGCCAACTGGATGAAGATTCAAGCACAGGAAGAACTTACTCATGCCAATAAATTTTTCGATTACATTCACGAACGTAATTCGAGGGTTCTTTTGCAACCAATTGCCGGTGTTGATACCGAATTTGGCAACGTAATTGAAATGTTCGAAAGGGTAATGGAACACGAACAAATGGTTACCGATTCAATCAATAATTTAGTCGACATTTCAATCGAACTAAGTGATCACGCTACTCGTAGCATGCTCATGTGGTTTGTTGACGAACAGGTTGAAGAAGAAGCCAGTGTTCAGGAAATTATTGATCAACTTAAAATGGTTGAAGGAAAAGGTCATGGTTTGTTCATGATTGATAAAGATTTGGGGCAAAGGGTATTTGTTGATTCTACTCAAAATGCTCAATAGTAAATCAAAAAAGCTAAATTTTTAAAGCGGTCATAAAAAAGGCCGCTTTAATTTTTTCAATTTATATGGAATGAAGCTAACCGAATTCTTTGGGAGAACACGCAGCAGTAACCATTTTGGGTTATCGAGGGCGATGTAGTGGCTACCGAAATAGCTTTACCCTCAGATTTTGAACCAAACCAAACACTACCTGTTTTAATCATATTTAAACCAAAAATTTGATGTATGAATAAAATTTCAATTCAACCTATTGTTGAAAAACGTTATAGTCCAAGAGCTTACGATTCAAAGCAATTATCTATTGAAACTATTGAGTCGCTTTTTGAAGCAGCTCGTTGGGCAGCTTCGTCGCGAAACTCGCAACCTTGGCGCTTTATTTATGCCACACCCGATCAAAATGAAACATGGGACAAGCTATTCGATTGCTTAATTCCGTTTAATCAGGAGTGGGTTAAAAGTGCACCTTTTTTGATGTTAGCTCTGGTGCAAAAAATTGATCCCGAAAGAAATGTTGAACGCAAAAATGTTGCTTATGATTTGGGTTTGGCCATGGGAAATTTTACAATGCAAGCATCACACTTAGGTATATATTTGCGTAACATGGGGGGTTTTTCTGTCCAAAAAGCTATCGATCATTTTAACATTCCTGAAATGTTTGAACCAGTTATTATGGTTACTGCCGGTTACTTGGGCAACGAAGAAAATTTACCCGATCATCTTGTTGTCCCTAAAGGTAATCAGCGATCCCGAAAAAGCATCGATTCAATCATTTTTGATGGAAATTGGGATAAAATGAAATAGTTGAAGTATTATGCAATTTTTTAATTTTTTATTTTTAATGTATAAATAATTGGTTATTAAATAATTATGCCAATAACAGGTCGTTCTTAAGTATTTGAGAATGGCCTGTTTTTGTTTTTCTATACAATAGGACATAAAAAATGAAATTATTAGGCTTTAAACGTCGAAAGTAAAGTACAATACGATGCTTTATTATTTTATTCAATTTTTGAACTAAGAATTTTTTATTGAGTACTAAGTTTAAACTACAATATTTCGCAAAAAGTTAATTTGAATCATGTTTGAAAATTTTGAGCAGGGGATAAATGAATTTTGTATGAGACATGTTTTTTAAAAACTAACAGACAAAACTAAATTAACTTTTCAACACAATACTACTAATTCACATTTGCACTGAAAACAGGGTAGTTTACATTTCTAACTTCAGATAAACACAATCAATCTGCAAATCAAATTCACATTAATAAATAGAATTGACAAAAATATTTTGCCAATAATTTTCATTTTTATACAAATATTAATAGAGCTATTAAAAGTCGAATATATACCTATTTGTAATTCAATATCAGTATATTAACACTATTTAATTAATCTCATTGTAGAAGATAATATCCTCATTGCCCGTATTCACATAAAAAAGTAAACAAACAGGCACATAAAACATACCCTATCTGTCTGTTATCCAATACTATAACTGCTTGTAATTTAAGTGAAGGTTTATATGACTGCATTATTGTAAGATACTTACAATCAAATAGATATTGAAATTAGCACTTAAGAGTCAAGTTACATATGTATTTGCTAATATATTACAAAAGTATTTAGATATCTGCTTTATTTTAGTTACATTTGTACCGGTTAAAAAAGCAGTGTAATTAATAAATGTAAACAGTAGCCAAAATGCGTGAACGTATTCAAAAGATAATTGATGCAGAAGGAATTACTGCGGCCGAATTTGCCGACATGATTGGCGTACAGCGTTCAAACGTATCGCATGTTTTAAACGGAAGAAATAATCCCGGTTTTTCCTTTATTCAAAAGGTTTTGGAGACTTTTCCCAAGGTCGATTCACGATGGCTTTTAACTGGCGAGGGAGAATTGTTCAACAAGGATAATAATACAGCACCAGTAAAAAAGGCAATGCCCGATTTATTCACTTCAATTGAGCCTGAAAAAAAAGAACAAGCCGAAACCATACCTAAGCAAAACGTTAATAAAAGCACTTTGCCTGGCAATGAAACTGTTGATAATACTCCTGATAATAAGCAAAATAGCCCTATGCCTAAAAAGGTTGCCAGGGTGTTAATATTTTACGACGATCACACCTTCGACGACTATCGTCCTGCTCAATAAATATGCTATCTTTGCAAGCAAAATTATTTTTAAGGGCTAAACCCTTGTATTAAAGTACTTGCAAAATAGGAACAACGATGCATAAAACAGTAGGTGACTTATTGGTAATTAGTAATACTCAATTAAATCACGACAATTATTTGCTTGAATTGCAGTCGGTTGAAAAGCTCGACAGCTTAAAACCCGGTCAGTTTGTTAATGTTTTGGTCAACGAGGCGCCCAACACTTTTTTAAGGCGCCCCTTCTCAATCCACGATGTAGATTATTTGCATAATTCATTTTCGATACTTGTAAAAACTGTTGGCGAAGGCACGAAAAAATTGGTTAAAGCAACTGTGGGCAGTAAGCTCGACGTGATTTATCCGCTTGGAAATGGATTTTCAGCAGCACATAATGGCGAAGTGATTTTGTTGGTTGGCGGTGGCGTAGGCATTGCCCCTATGATGCAAATGGCTCGCGAATCGAAAGCGAAGGGTGCCGAGGTGCATATTTTACTTGGAGCCAGATCCAAAACCGACCACATTTTGCTCGACGAATATTCCAATCATGGTATTTTGTACATCACAACCGACGACGGAACACTTGGAACAAAAGGCTTTGTAGTCGATCACGAAATAATGAACGGTCAAAAACAATTCGACAGAATTTATTGCTGTGGCCCTGAGCCAATGATGAAAGCAGTAGCCAAAAAAGCCACACAAAATAACACGCAATGTGAAGTATCGCTCGAAAATATGATGGCTTGCGGCTTTGGTGTTTGTTTGTGTTGTGTTACACCTACAAGCCAAGGTCATAAATGCGTTTGTACCGATGGTCCTGTGTTTGATATAAACGATTTGAAATGGGAAATTTAACAGTTAACATACACAAGCTAACCCTTAAGAATCCGGTAATGACTGCCTCGGGTACCTTTGGTAATGGGGTTGAATTCGACGATTTTATCAATGTAAGCGATATAGGGGGCATTTTGCTCAAAGGAACAACCTTGCACCATCGCGAGGGTAATAATTATCCCCGAATGGCCGAAACAGCCTCGGGAATGCTCAATGCAGTAGGCTTACAAAATAAAGGAGCTGATTACTTTTGTGAGCACATTTATCCTAAAGTTAAGGACTATGATACAAATGTAATTGTCAACGTAAATGGCTCAACCATAGAAGAATACATTGCATTGGCCGAACGCATTAACCAGTTGGATAAAATTGCAGCCATCGAGTTAAACATTTCGTGCCCTAACGTTAAAGAAGGGGGAATGGCATTCGGAACCAGTTGTCCAATGGCCGAACAGGTAACTAAGGAAGTACGTAAGGTTTACCACAAAACACTAATAGTTAAGTTGTCGCCCAATGTTACCAGTAT
>JAFGAF010000469.1 GCA_016933815.1 Prolixibacteraceae bacterium | reverse complement strand
TCCTTCGTATTGTTTTGTCAGTAGTAGTTCGCCTTGTCTGAAGCGTTCAAATACTTGTTCCTTAAGGTTTTCGTCAATTCCAATGCCGGTATCGCGTACGTAAAAGCGGAATGTGTTTTGGTGCTGGTAATAACCCAGCTCTATTTCGCCTATGTTCGTAAATTTTATTGCATTTTTAAGCAGGTTGGTAATTACTTGCTCAAGGCGTTGTGCGTCTGTATTTAGTATGTCATCGCCATCGGGAAGACCTTTGTTTAGTTTGAAATTCAGTCCCTTGCGTTCAATTTCGGTTTTGAAGAAGTCGAACTGATGTTGAAGTATTTTGTTAATAGCTGTTGGTTTTATGTAAAGGCTTATTTGGCCGGCTTCAATTTTTGAGATGTCGATTATGTCGTTAATAATGTTGAGCATACGATAGCCGCTTTGCTCAATCAATTCCAAATATTTCTCTTTTGTATCCTTTTTGAGGTGGCTTTCGCGTAGTAGCTCTGCAAAGCCTAAAATTCCGTTCATTGGGGTGCGTATCTCGTGGCTCATGTTGGCAAGAAAAGCCGACTTGAGCTTGTCGCTTTCTTCCGCTCTGTCGCGAGCAATTTTCAAATCTTCAATCATTTTTTTGCGATCGCTGATGTCTTCAATAATCAGCAAAATATTGCTCACATTGTTGTGGTTGTCGAATATTGGCGATGCGGTAATTTGTTCCCAATACTCCTCGCCCGAGGCTTTTTTACTGAGGTATTCGCCTTTCCACTTTTGTTGGTTTTTAAGTGCTTCCCAAATTTCAATATGTAAGTTTGGTTCGTTTTTGTGAGGCTTCATTACACGCGGGAACTTGTTTCGTACCTGCTCTAGTTTGTAGCCTGTCATTTCCTCGAAACGTGGGTTTACGTATTCAATTTTACCGTCGTGGTTGGTAATAATAACCGCATTGGGGCTTTGTTCAATACCCTCCGAAAGCCGTTTTATCTTCATCTGGTCTTCAATACGGTCGGTAATGTCTATGCCAAAACCAATTAGGCCGAGTACATTCCCGTTTTCGTCGAGCCAAGGTATTTTATTGGTCGATACCCAACGAATGTTGCCTGTACTGTCGGGCACAGGTTCTTGCCTGTCGGTTATTATGGTTTGATTGTTAATCACTTCGGAGTCGTCGGCCCAATATTTTTCGGCATATTCTTTTTCGTAAACTTCAAAGTCGGTTTTGTCGATAATAGCTTCAATAGGTTTGCCAATGTATTTTATTTCGGTTTGGTTTACCAAAATCTTTTTACCGTTTTTGTCTTTTATGTAAAGGCTAAATGGCAGTGCATCAATAACTTTTCGCAATAAGTTGCGTTCTTTGTTCAGCTCGTTTTGTATTTTATAACGTGTACTTACATCAGAAAATACCAGAATAACACCAATAATTTGCCCTTCTTTATTAATAATTGGGGCAGCACTATCGGCTATGTGGTATTGTTTGCCGTTGCGCGAAATTAGCAAGGTGTGGTTCGACAAATCGACAGTTTCGCCAGTTTGAATAACTTTTTTGAAAGGACAATCTACCGGTTCACCTGTTTCGGAGTTGATAATATGAAAAACTTTTTCGAGGTGTTTGCCCTTTGCTTCCTCAACTGTGAAGCCGGTAAGTAGTTCAGCAACCGGGTTCATTCGGGTAATGTTACCACTTGTATCGGTAGCGATTACTCCGTCGCCAATCGACATAAGCGTGATCGACAGCTCTTCGCGGCTGGCCAGGGTTTCATTTTGAGC
>JAFGAF010000468.1 GCA_016933815.1 Prolixibacteraceae bacterium | reverse complement strand
TTCCGATTTGAACAAAATGCCGGTATTCAATATGGTATTCATGGGCGATTTGCCCGAAATTGGTTGTGCGCTGTTTGGCGAAAGTGGTGCTCTAATCTATTCAGGAAAAATTAACAACATCGAATCGGATACAGTATCGAATGCGGTTATCGATCCGGTGGCGGCCTATTCATCGTTATTGAACTTGGTAAGTGTTTACCCGAACCCCAACAACGGTGAATTTACCATGCAGTTTACTACAGCTACGAATAACAATGTTGATGTGTTTATTTACAACAATGTTGGAAAGCTAATGAAGACCGATGTTATTGTGCCGCGCGAGCCGGGTGTACAAAACGAAAAGATAAATGCGCTCAATTTGCCTGCCGGCTTGTACCATATTATGATTGAATCGGAAGGGAATAGTGCAAGTAAAACATTTATTAAGCATTAGGCCTTTGTTACAAAAACTTCGGCATACAGTGTATCGGTACCAATTGCGATGATTGGTACCGATGCTCGGTATAAGCTTCGATAAAGGCTTTGTTAATCATGTACAACTTGCTGTTGAAAGTGTCCTGATGGTAACTGTTTTCGAAGCTAAAATAGTTGTCGTTAACATTGTTAAAGTTGAGGGGGCAAAACGATAAGTTGTAGTTTTCGCCTTCCTCGTCCATGAACAGAATAGGCAAACCGTGCGAACGGCAAATAATTGGGCGGTGTTCATATATGGTGCATTCATTGTTCACCAAAAATATGCACTGCCCTTTTTCTGTTTCGCGGTTAAGGGCTATTGGCTTGTTTTTTAATTGCTCAACAATGTAGTGAAACTCAACAGGCATAAGACCAAAATCCATACAACAACTGCTGCAGCCTTTGCCACATTGGGTATGCGGGCTGTGTAAATTATGCAAAGCTGTACAGGTTTTCTGTAAATCGGTGCGTAGTTTCAGGTAATCCTCGTATGCTTGTTTTATCGATTTCCTCATTTTACCATTCATTTCGATAAACAAAATAAAGGCTAACAAATGAATGAATCAATAAAAAATTAATTTTTTTGTGGTTTTACGCTACAATATTTCAAATATCTCGCCGCTTTGTGCGTTATTTTCATTGACAATTTTAGTACAAAAAATAAATGTTGGTTTTGTAACCTGATCTTTTCTATATCTTTGCCACATGCGAAAAATAGTGTTTTTAACAGTAATTTTTTTCATTTCGATGTTTCATTTGCATGGACAGGAAATGGATCGCAGTTTTGGCAACGTTGAACAAACCGATACATCGGGTAATGTTTTCGATCATGTTAAAGCTTCGGGCATTGTGCACAAAATGGACTCATGGACGTTGGAAGAAAACTACAGCCGAACAGAAAAATATCAGCTCGATACCGCAACCATAAATTTTCATACTTACTACCCATTTTTTAAAAAAAGTATGTCGAACAGCTATTTGGGGTTTTTGGGGGCGCCTTACGAAAGTAATTTGTTTTTTGAACGCGACGAAACCCACAATAATTTGTTTTTGAAGCACTTGGCCGCGTATCATCTTTCATCCAACGAGGTTGCCTATTACAACACAACCACTCCTTATGCCAACCTAAAGTATTACGAAG
Source organism: Prolixibacteraceae bacterium (assembly GCA_016933815.1). Classification (GTDB taxonomy): domain Bacteria; phylum Bacteroidota; class Bacteroidia; order Bacteroidales; family Prolixibacteraceae; genus Roseimarinus. Next base: position 392 of record JAFGAF010000468.1, on the reverse strand, counting down.
GAAACCAAAGAAAGATGCAGGATTTTGAAGCTTTTTTTACCCGCAATATCGATTCGCTTACCAATTTTGGTTTTCGCTTTAATGTAATCAATAACATTAGCCAGTACAATGCACAAGAGGCCAACCATAAAAACTTGTTGTTTTTTGTTTCGCGAAATACCGGGCGTTACAATGGTTACCTTCATTTTATTAACCGTAACAATAGTTTAATGAACAATGGTGGCATATCGGCCGAAAGCATTAATGTGCAAGCAAAGTCGTTCGATTTGGGAACCAACCTGCCTTCGGGTTTAAGTTCTGATAACAAAAGCATGGCCTTTTTTACTTCGCACGAGTATTTAATGGGGCAATTGCCATTTTTGCAGCAGGCCAAACCCGATACAACTATTACG
>JAFGAF010000063.1 GCA_016933815.1 Prolixibacteraceae bacterium | reverse complement strand
TCACGAAGTTTTTTGTAATCGTTAATAACAAAGTAAGTTTTGCCGTTGCGTGTTTTTAGCTCTATTACGTTATCGGCTTTTCCGTTTTCGTATGCCCAGCGAGCAATCAACTGGCGGTTGCGCATGTGTGCCTGTTCAATGTTATCGCCCAATTTTATGCGTGTAAGCTGGGTCATCAATCCATTACGGATGTAGTTGTCGTATTCGGCTTTGTGCGCTTCCATATCGGGCAAAAGACCCAACTCTACCATTTTTTCGTCGCCCATGTAGTACAGGGCAAACAAATCGGCTCGCGATTCTTCTATGGGTGCACCGTAAGCTTTTAGCTCGTCGCCGGCCACACCGGGCAACAGTTGCCCCGAGCCGTGGCCAAGGCATTCGTGCAGATCGGTATGGAGGTTATCGGCCTGGAAGCCATATTTACGGGCACGTTCAATTTCATCGGCAGAATAAGCAAATTCCTCAAGAAAACCGCTTCCTTTTCCTGCCTCATCGTAAGCATAGGTTATATTTTCGATGGTGACCGATTTCGAACCGTGCTCTTTACGAATCCAATCGGCATTGGGAAGGTTGATGCCAATTGGCGTTGCGGGATAACAATCGCCACCCAACATGGCAGCGGTAATCACTTTAGCGGTAACGCCTTTTACGGTTTCTTTCTTAAAACGCGGGTCAACCGGCGAATTGTCTTCGAACCATTGTGCATTTTGGCTGATTATTTCGGTACGGTGTGTCGCCTCAATGTTTTTAAAATTAACCAAACTTTCCCAACTGGCTTTTAAGCCCAAGGGACAACCGTAGGTTTCGATAAAACCGTTTACAAAATCGATTTGCGACTCCTGATCGGCCAGCCAGGCCACATTGTATGCGTCGAAAGTTTTCAAATCGCCGGTTTTGTAATAATCAATCAACAAAGAAATCACTTGCGCTTGCTGTTCATTTTCGGCTACAGCCAATGCCTTTTCGAGCCAAAACACAATGCGCTCGATAGCCTTGGAATAAACACCATCGACTTTCCAAACCCGCTCAACCAATTCACCGTTAACCTTTTCAAGCCTGCTATTTAAGCCGTACGATACCGGTTCTGTTTCGTTAGGATCTTTCATTTTAGCATAAAATGCTTCAGCTTCGGCTTGGGTTATGCCTTCGCCCCAATAATTGTTGGCCGATGTTGCAATGATATCGGCACCTTCGGCTTGGTTTACCCTTTTTGAATCAAATTTGGGATTGAAAATTGCGGGTAAAAGCACCTTAATGATTTCATTCTTCGATACCGGGAACTTATCGTCATCGATACCTACAATTAAATCGCCAAAATAAGCCTCGTTAAATTCGGGCAAAAACTTATCGCTTGAGTAATGATGGTGAATGCCATTCGAGAACCACACCCTTTTGAGGTAAACTTCGAAAGCTTTAAAATTTTCAGAATTTCGATCGCCTTGGTAGTGCTCATAAATGGCTTCGAGGGTGCGCCTGATGGCCAGGTTGTATTTGTAATTCTGGTCGAACATGATATCGCGCCCTTCGATGGCTGCCTGCGATAAATAATACAGCAACTCTTTTTGTTTGAGGGTTAAATCGTCGAAGCCCAAAACAGGGTAACGAAGGATTTTGAGATCGGCAAATTGCTCAACAAAAAACTGAAAATCGGTGCTTTCAGTTTTATTAGCTTCTTTTTCGGAAGTACAACTCATTG
>JAFGAF010000467.1 GCA_016933815.1 Prolixibacteraceae bacterium | reverse complement strand
GCCTACGATGGCCTCGATGTACCTTACAATACACGAGTGGTGCGGAGCACAAACATCGAAGGTCCGTACCTCGATATTACCGGGCGCAACTTTACCAACGGGCGCGGCGACACTTACCCTATTGTTACCCACCCCTATAAATTCAACCTTAGTAGCGGATGGGTAGGAATTGCGCACTGTTGTATTTTTGAAAAGGAAAACAGCAACGAATGGTTTTACATGTCGCAGGCCCGTTTGCCCAAAAACGTTGGTGGTAATGCATATTCAAATGCCATTATGATGGGGCACGTGCGCCGCATTGTATGGTGCCCGGCTTCGGTTAACGAACCCGATAACTTGTGGCCAATTGCACTTCCACAGCGTTATGCCGCAGTGCCCGACTATGGTGCCATAAGCAAAGATTCGCTTGTGGGAACCTGGGAGCACATCAACCTGCGATATAATTATGCCGAACAAAACACTGCTTCGTCGTTAACCCTTAATGCCGATGGCACCATGTCGGGGGCTCTTACAGGTACCTGGACATACAACGCGGCCAAAAAGCAGCTCACTTTAGGTAATGTAATCGTTTGTGTCGAACGCGAAGTGGATTGGGAAGCCAGTCCGCGCCGAGTAACTTTTGTTTATGCCGGAACCGAAAAAAATCTGAACGCAACTTATTGGGGCAAAAAATCAAAATGATTAAAAATTTAAATTAGAAAATATGATGATTAAGTCAACCATTAGTGTTTTTCTGCTGGCTGTTTTAGTTTCAGTAGGAGCTATGGCTCAGAATGCCAGAATCAAAATCGACCTTGATCGTAAGATTGGTGAAATTGATGAAAAATTATACGGCAACTTTGTTGAACACCTTGGACGTTGTGTGTACGGGGGTATTTACGAAGAAAATTCGCCACTGTCCGACGAGAGGGGTTTCCGGAAAGATGTCCTCGAAGCGGTAAAAGACCTCAATGTTACCATTACCCGCTATCCGGGCGGCAACTTTGTGTCGAACTACAATTGGAAAGATGGCATTGGCCCTAAAGATGAACGTCCGCCACGTATGGAGCTGGCATGGGCAAGGCTCGAAACCAACCGCTTTGGAACCAACGAGTTCATGGAGTATGCACGCGAAATGGGCACCGAGCCTTATTTTTCGGTAAACATGGGTACGGGCACCATTCTTGAGGCGCAACAATGGGTTGAATATTGTAACGTAAAAGAAGGCCCTTATTATGCCGAGTTGCGTAAAAAGCATGGCTACCCCGAGCCTTGGAACATTACCTACTGGAGCCTTGGAAACGAAATGGACGGTTTTTGGCAAATGGGACACCTCAATGCCGACGATTATGCCAAAAAAGCACGCGAAGCTGCTAAGCTAATGAAACTTACTTCACCACAAATTAAGTTGATAGCTGCCGGCTCGTCGAACTACCGACCCAATGCCGATCCCAACGAGTGGAACGCCAAAATACTGCACGAGCTCCGCGATGTGGTCGATTACCTTGCCTTGCACATGTACGTGGGTAACCCAAGCGATAATTACTACAATTACCTCTCAACACCAATGGTGCTCGAAGAACGCACCCGTGTTGTGAAGGGATTGATTGATCGCGAAATGGAGAATGCCGACCGTGGCGACCGCGACCCGATTTATATTGCCTGGGACGAATACAACTCGTGGTACCGTGCACGCGATGCTGAAACCATGGCTGGTACCCGTGCGCTCGAGGAGCATTACAACCTCGAAGATGCCTTGGTTATTGCCGGTTTCCTGAATGCCTTTATCCGCAACGCCGATATTGTAAAAATGGCCAACATGGCTCAGCTGGTGAATGTTATTGCGCCAATTTTTACCAACGAGGAAGGTTTGTTCCTGCAAACCATTTATTACCCGCTTCAACTGTTTGCTCAAAATGCACACGGCACTTCGCTCGATTTGTTTGTCGATTGTGAAACCTATGCCACCGATGAATTTTTTGTTGGTTTGGGCGAGTCAACTACCAAACAGGATGCCGTTCCTTTCCTCGATGTATCGGCCTCAGTTCACAATGGCGAGATCATCATTAACGTGGTGAACCGTCATAAAGACAAAGCAATTACCACCGACATTATTTCGCAAAGCGGAAATTTCGATGGTGCAATTGAAGTGTTGGAAGTAAATGGCCCAACGGTAAAGGCAAAGAACGATTTTGATAAAGTTGAGGTGAAAGCCGTTCAAAAAGAATCGCTTAAAGCTAAAGGAAGTGTGCTTACCTACAATTTTCCGGCGCACTCGTTTACCCAGTTGAGAGCTAAAATAAAATAGTAGAACAAGTCATTGAGTCAATAAGTCATTGAGTCAATATGAACAATAAACATAAAATGAAGAATATACTAATTGTAATCGTGCTGTTAATTTTTGTGTCAACAGTTTGGGCACAAAGCAAACAAATCATTGTGCACGATCCGGTGGCCATCGAGGCCAACAACAAGTACTACATGTTCAGCACCGGTGTGGGCATTGCAGCTTGGGTGTCCGACGATTATGTGAACTGGAAATTTCTAACCCAGGTGTTCAATCCTGTTCCCGAATGGGCAAAAAAAGAAGTGCCCAAGTTCGATGGCAACATGTGGGCCCCCGATATTGCTTTTCACAACGGAACTTACTATTTGTATTATTCGGTTTCGTCGTTTGCCAGTAACTTGTCGTGCATAGGCGTAGCAAGCAACAAAAGCCTCAATCCGGCCGATGCCGATTACAAATGGACCGATCATGGGGCAATAATCAACTCGGTGCCCGGCCGCGATATGTGGAATGCCATTGATCCGAATTTGATTTTCGACGAAAACGATGAGCCTTGGTTGGCCTTTGGTTCGTTTTGGAACGGTTTGAAGATGGTGAAGCTCAATGAAAATTTGATTTCGCTTGCCGAACCTCAGCAATGGCATACCATAGCTGCCCGCCAACGCGATTTTGAGCTCGATGAAACCGACCCGGGCAATGCCGCTATCGAAGCGCCTTTTATTTACAAGAAGAACGATTATTATTACCTCTTCGTGTCGTTCGATTTATGTTGCCGCGCCGAGCGAAGCACTTACAATGTGAGGGTAGGCCGTTCGAAATCGGCTGTTGGTCCTTATGTCGATAAGGACGGAGTGCCCCTGAATTTAGGCGGTGGTAGCTTGGTGGTTAAAGGCGATGAAAGTTTCTACGGAATAGGGCACAATTCGGTGTACAATTTCAATGGTAAGGATATCATGTTCAGTCATGCCTACGATAAACTCGACAAAGGAAAGCCAAAGCTGATCGTTCATGAATTAAAATGGAACGAAGAAGGCTGGCCAAAAGCAATTGTTGTAAAATGATGTATTAGTTTTTTCGCTCAATTTCCCTTAGGTTCTCCATTTTCTTTTTGGCCAAAAAGCTGTAAATATCGCCCAAATGTTCTTTTACACGTTGTTGCCCGAATTCGTAAACTTTATGAACCAATCCGTCGAGGAAGTCGCGGTCGTGCGATACCACTATCAGTGTGCCGTCGAAAGCAATAAGGGCTTCTTTTAGAATGTCTTTCGTCCTCATGTCGAGGTGGTTGGTGGGCTCATCGAGGATGAGCAGGTTTACGGGTTCGAGCAGCAGCTTAATCATTGCCAAACGGGTACGCTCGCCACCCGATAGCACTTTAACTTTTTTGTTGATGTCGTCGCCACTGAACATGAAAGCGCCAAGCAGGTCTTTAATTTTGGTGCGTATTTCGCCAACCGCTACATCGTCGATGGTTTGGAAAACCGAAAGCTCTTCGTCAAGCAGCGAAGCTTCATTTTGGGCAAAGTAGCCAATCATCACATTATGTCCGAGCTGCAGGGTGCCTTCAAAATCAATCTCGTTCATAATAGCCTTCACCAAGGTCGATTTACCTTCGCCATTGCGACCCACAAAAGCCACTTTTTCGCCACGCTCAATGGTGAGCGATGCGTTTTTAAATACCAAATGGTCGTCGTAGCTTTTCGATACCTCGTTGACAATTACCGGGTAACTGCCCGAACGGGGCGACGCCGGAAATCGCAATTTCAATGCCGACGAATCTTCTTCATCTACTTCAACCAATTCCAGTTTTTCGAGCATGCGCACGCGCGATTGCACCTGATTGGTTTTCGAGTATGTACCCTTAAAACGTTCAATAAAGTCCTTATTGTCGGCAATCATTTTTTGTTGCTCATCGTATGCTTTTTGCTGGTGAATACGTCGCTCGGCGCGTAAAAGCTGGTATTGAGTAAAGTTCACCTTGTAATCGTAAATGCGCCCCATGGTTACCTCAACGGTACGGTTGGTCACATTATCGACAAAGGCACGGTCGTGCGAAATAAGTATTACTGCTTTTGCCGTGTTCACCAAAAAATCTTCGAGCCATTGTACCGATTCAATATCGAGGTGATTGGTGGGCTCATCGAGCAGAATTAGATCGGGTTTTTTGAGCAATATTTTTGCCAGCTCAATGCGCATGCGCCATCCACCACTGAACTCACTGGTTGGGCGGGTAAAATCGCTGCGTTCGAAGCCCAAGCCTTTTAAAATCTTTTCAACCTCGGCATCGTAGTTGATTTCTTCAATTGAATAGAATTTCTCACTTAAAGCCGAAACCTCTTCAATAAGTTGGTAATAACTCTCCGATTCGTAATCGGTACGGGTAGTAAGTTCATTGTTGAGGTTTTCGATTTCTTTGCTCATTTCGAAAATGTGCGCAAAGGCCTGCGATGCTTCTTCAAAAACCGTACGTCCGTCTTCGGTCATCAGGTGTTGGGGCAGGTAAGCAATTACAGCATCGGCCGGTGCCGAAATGCGGCCACGATTGGGTGCTTTTACTCCTGCAATAATTTTTAGCAGGGTCGATTTGCCAGCGCCATTTTTCCCCATTAATGCAATGCGGTCTTTCTCGTTAATTACAAACGAAATATCCTGAAAAAGCGTTGTGCCGCCAAACTCTACCGTTAAACCATCAGCCGAAATCAT
>JAFGAF010000466.1 GCA_016933815.1 Prolixibacteraceae bacterium | reverse complement strand
CGAAAAGAGCAGCAGCTTTATGGGCAGCGATTTTAGTTATGCCGATATAGGCAACGAAAGTACAGACAACAGCACCTACAAGTTGCTTGAAACCGTAAAGGAGAACGGAAAAGAGCTGAAAGTAATTGAAGCCACTTACAAGGAGCAAAGCAAAATGAAGGAAACAGGCTATGCCAAAAGGGTAATCTACATCGATGCAGCCAACAGTATGATGGTAAAAACCGATTTTTTTGATATAAACGGCAAACCTACCAAGCAACTTGTCTGCTCCGATTATAAATCTATTCCAGTAACTAATAAAATACGGGCACATAAGTACGAAATGAAAAACCTTGCGAAAGGAACAAGCACCGTTTTGCTTTTCAGCAACTATCAAATTGATAAAGGAATTGACCACAGTATTTTCACAATAAGAAATCTGGAAAGAAACTAAACAAAAAAAATGACTTTTAAACCACTGTAATCCAGCCAAGTAAAGATTGCTTCACGGAGCACACAATGACGACATTATCTGGTTGTTAGTAAGAAGGAAAAGGTGACCCGGAACGGGTCAAATATCAATAGCCCTCCCGATTATCTCGGGACAAGCTGGGTGCAACCCGGGGTTTAAGCGGTACAAATTAAAGACCGGTCACGGTAGCTAATTCGATTAAAGAACGATATTTCTATGGCCGGAAAGTAGAATTCTACAACAAAGAATCAAGCTATATTACATACTAACATATAGGCTAATACAAAATCCAATCATTAGCATCCGACAGCTGACGGAGAAGTAATCTTCAGCTTTTTATCGGATAACTATGAAAATGCAAATCAAATAAACTTTAAGCTTTATGAAACGTAAAATAAAATCATTATCACTTATATTTTTGCTAAGCACAATAGCTGTAATTTCTAACGCTCAAGAGCACTTCGACCTTAGCGGAAAATTGCAATACAGCCATTTCAGTTATTTCAACGACCAGAAAAATAAAATAAATGGTCGCAACGAAGGCTTGCTGCAAATTCAACTGGCTTCGAAACGCGAAAGCTCTTTGCAATGGAAGGCCGTGGGCGAATTACGCGAAGACCTTTCCGATGCATCGCGAAACCGTTTTTGGTTAGACGAGCTATGGGCAAAGCAACAACTTGGCCCTTTTGACATAACACTTGGTAAACAGCTCATCAGCTGGGGAACTGCCGACGGCATTAACCCGATAAACAACATCAATCCCACCGATTATACCGACCTGCTCGACACCGAAGAGGAGCGTATTGGGGTGTATGCTCTGCGTTTGCAATGGTTTATGAACATGGCCGACATCGATTTGATTTATGTACCGGTTGCCTCTTTCGGGGTATTGCCGGCCACCAACAGCCGCTGGTTCCCTTCAACTGAGATGATGGGGCTACCTGCTGCCTTGGGTAGCGGAATACCCATTTCGCTTCGAAGCAATGCACCTAAAAGCACACTGAAATCGGGCGAATTTGGTATCCGTTACCGGAAACGATTCTCTGGTGCCGACTTTGGATTGAGCTATTACAATGGTTACGACCATTTGCCCGAACTTTCGCCCGACATGAGCCGGTTTGACCCAAGCGCGCCACAATTGGTATTGCTCGAAAACTACCGCAGGCAACAGGTTGTTGGAGCCGAGTGGGTGGTGCTGCTTCCATGGGGGTTGGCTTTTAGAAGCGAATCGGCTTTATTTATACCTGAAGAAAACAACAGCACAAGTGATCGCTACCTACAAACGGTGGCTGGAATTGACAAGAATTTAGCCTTGAACAACAGTTCGTTAACCATTATTGCACAATACATTTACGACCATAACTTAGAGGGCGTAAACTACGAGAAATTCGATTTGCGCCACTTGTTCACCAATTCGCCCATGGCAAATATCGATTGGTCATTAAACAACGGCATGTCGATTAGTGTATTAGGTATTTACAACATCGACAGCAATGACTATTACATTAGCCCTAAAGTAAGCTACACTGCCAATAGCGGTTTGTTTTTCGAACTTCAGGCTGACGTGATGGGTGGCGAAACCGGTAGTTTTTTTGGTAATTATTCGTTCAATAACCGGATAAGGGCAAAAATGACTTATAAATTCTAATGACTTAAAACAACTCCCTTGCCACTCTGTCGGGATCGTTTTTCACTTCCGAAACATCGTTCAATATCATTGTTTCGCCATTCTCAATTGTAAAAACCGGCCAATTGGGAAGATCACTTCCGTTTGGATTTCCACTTTGCATGAAATTGAGCAAAGCATTGCTCATTTTATCGGCCAGTTGGCGCGGACGCTTTCCGCCACCGGTATGTGTCAGCATTAAATCGGTATTG
>JAFGAF010000465.1 GCA_016933815.1 Prolixibacteraceae bacterium | reverse complement strand
TTTTGGCCAAAATTGGTCCCGTTCAGTTTTCAAAATCAATCCGTATTGAAACCATAAAACCCAACCGACTGAAAATTAATCTGGCATTTGCCGACGAACAATTGTTGTCGGGCAAAACAACGCAAGCCACACTTGTTGCGCAATGGTTGCACGGAGCCAACACCGGAGCTCTAAAGGCCAAAGTTGATGTCAGTTTTGTTCCTGTAAAACCCATTTTCGAAAACTATAAGGATTATGATTTCTCAACACCTTACGAAAAATTTTATGGCGAAGAAAAAACCATTTTCGACGGACAATTGAACGAACAAGGCAAAGCAACAATCAATTTTAAATACACCCCAAACGCCGAAGCAACAGGCTTTTTGAGAGCTAATTTTGTAGGCAAGGTTTTTGAACCGGGTGGCGATTTTAGCATCAACCAAATGGCCATGCCTTTTTCGCCTTTTACCGATTACGTGGGCTTAAAAATTGACTGGGCCTACAAAAACTGGAATAAACTCGATAACGACCGCGATAACGAAATCCAATTGGTAACTGTTGACGAAACAGGTAAACCCATAAATTTGAATTCGGTAGAGGTTAAACTTTACGAGCTGAGCTACCGTTGGTGGTACAACGGTAACCACGAAAACCTTGCATCGTATTCGGGAAGCACTTACCACAAACCGGTTTTTTCGACAAAAGTTTCAAGTCAAAACGGAAAAGCAAGCTTCAGTATTAAAAAAGACGAAGAACGTTGGGGCAGACATTTACTGCTGGTAACATCGCCCAATGGTCACACCGCCGGGCAAGTTATTTACTTTGGATCGTCGTGGGGAAGCAACCAGCATAAGGGAGGAGCCGAAATGCTGGCCATTGTTACCGAAACCGACAAATACAAAGTAAACGACGAAATAAAAATCAGCTTTCCGGCCAACAAAGAAGCCCGTGCCTTGGTAACCATCGAAAACGGAAGTAGCGTACTTGCCCACGAGTGGCTCAGTAATTTGGACAATTTTAACCATTACACTTTTACTGCTACCCCACAAATGGCACCCAACATTTATGTGCACATTACACTTATTCAACCCCACAACCAAAGCATTAACGACTTGCCCATAAGGCTTTACGGCGTTGTTCCGATAATGGTTGAAGACCCGGCCACCCGCTTAGAGCCAGTAATTGACCAGCCCGATGAAGTAAGACCATTAAAAAGCTTCAATATTAAAGTGAGCGAAGCCAACAAACAAGCCATGGACTATGTATTGGCCATTGTTGACGAGGGCTTGCTCGACCTCACCAATTTTAAAACACCCGACCCCTGGAAAACCTTCTTTGCACGCGAAGCTTTGGGCGTAAACACTTACGATTTGTACAACTACGTAATGGGCTCATGGGGCACAAGGCTCGAAAGCATGTACGCAGTTGGAGGTAGCGACATCAACATCGACAACTCGAAAAAGCAAGCCGAAAGGTTTAAACCTGTTGTGAAAGTGCTGGGGCCATTTCATCTCGATGCGCGCCAAAAAGCGAACCACCAAATTACCCTTCCGCAATACGTGGGAAGCGTACGTACCATGGTGGTTGCAGCCCAAAACGGACAATACGGCAACGCCGAAAAAGCACTGCCCGTACGCGAACCGCTTATGGTTTTGGCTACACTTCCGCGTGTACTTTCGCCAGGCGAAATTGTTGACCTGCCTGTTAGTGTTTTCGCCATGAAAAAGAATATCGAAAAAGTTAAAATAAGCATTGAAACCAACAGCTTGCTCACCCCTTTAGATGAAACCGAGCAAACAGTACACTTTGATGAAATGGGCGAAAAAACCATCTTTTTCAAAATAAAAGTGAACGAAAACATTGGTGTTGCCCATTGTAAAATAAATGCACTTTCGGGAAAAGAAGAAGCTTTTAACGAAATTGAACTCGACATACGCACCCCAAATCCGCCAATGAACAAAACCCATTTCAAAGTTTTGCAAGCAGGCGAAAAATGGGAACATACCATTGCCCCATTCGGTGTAGCAGGGACCAACTCGGCACAAATCGAAATTTCAAGCATTCCACCCCTTAACCTGGGCGAAAGGCTCAACTACCTCATTACTTACCCACACGGCTGCCTCGAGCAAATTACTTCGGCAGTTTTTCCGCAACTTTATTTGCCCGCATTATTCGATTTAAACAATGATGAAAGTGAAAAAATTGCACAAAACATTGCTGCCGGAATCGAAAAAATTCAACGTTTTCAAAACAGTAGCGGTGCATTTACATACTGGCCGGGAGGTTTAAATATTCATAACTGGAGCAGTTACTATGCGTCGTTCTTTCTGGTCGAAGCGGGTAAAAAGGGATACATGGTTCCGCGTAACCTCGAAAACAACTTTATGGCCAACTTGCGCAATCAAGTCAGCGAATACCCTGCAAACAATGCATCATTTCACATGGAACAGGCTTTCGGGCTTTATGTGTTATCGTTGGCCGGCCAGGCGAATGTTTCGGCCATGAACCGCCTGCGCGCCACCGGCAACATGAACAACCAAACCAAATGGTTGCTCGCAGCTGCCTATGCCCTTGCGGGCATGAAAGAAGCAGCCTATCAAATGATCGACGTAAGAAACATGTCGCCCGATGAACCCCAATACCAATACTTTGGATCGGTTTTGCGCAACGAAAGTATTATGCTGCTCACCTTAAATGCACTCAACGAAAAAGAACTTGCTTATCAATTGGCACAGAAAATTTCGGAACAGCTTTCGTCAAATCAATGGTACAGCACACAAAGTACAGCCTTTGCCCTGGTTGCCCTAAGCAATTTTGCAACAGGCAATAACAGTGCTAAAGAACTTGATTATGTGCTTACTCAAAACGGTAAAAGCACAACCCGAAAAAGCAATAAATCATTCGATATGGTGAAATACGAAAACCTTGTCGAAAACAAAACCATCGCCATTGAAAACCACTCGTCGGGAAATATGTTTGTAAGCGTCAGCAATTGCGGTACACCATCGGAAACCGTAAAAACAGCCGAAATGAAGGGCTTGCGATTAATTGTAAACTATATGAACCCCGAAGGCAAAGCCATTGATGTTGAGCAAATAAAACAAGGAAGCGATTTTACAGCAGCCCTGACCGTTATTAACCAAACCGGCATTGCTGTCGAGAACCTTGCTTTGAGCCAGCTCTTTCCTGCCGGTTGGGAAATTATTAATACCCGCTTGTTTGCAAACGAAAATCAACGCCAGAGCAGCTACGATTATCAGGATGTGCGCGACGACCGCGTTTTTACATACTTCGGGTTAAAACCTTACGAGAGCAAGAACTTTTACATAAAGCTGAACGCAACCTACAGCGGTACGTTTAAAGTACCGGCTACCAGTTGCGAAGCCATGTACAACAACAATTACAAAGCCAACACGGCAGGTTTTGAAACCAAGGTGCTTAAATGAAACGAATAAGAACCGGAATAAAATATTTGGTTTTAATCATTGTTCCGATAGCGGGTTTTTTTCTTTTACCAACACCAAAAATTGAAAAGCCCGACTCAACCGTTGTACTTTCGGCCGAAAACCAACTGTTGGGCGCACGCATTGCCGCCGATGGCCAGTGGCGCTTTCCGCCTGTCGATTCATTGCCCGAAAACTACAAAACCGCATTGCTCGCATTCGAAGACCGCTGGTTTTATTACCATTGGGGAATAAATCCGGTTTCAATAATACGGGCTGTAAAGTTAAACATTAAACATGGCAGGGTGGTTAGCGGAGGCAGCACCATAAGCATGCAGGTAGCACGCCTTAGCCGCAACAACCCGCCCCGCAATGTATGGGGAAAGTTTTACGAAATGCTGCTTGCCCTAAAGCTCGAACTGTTCAAATCGAAAGATGAAATACTGTGCACTTATGCCTCGGCGGCTCCTTTTGGCGGTAACGTGGTAGGCATCGAAGCAGCAGCTTGGCGATATTTCGGACGCCAGGCTTTCAATATTTCGTGGGCCGAAGCTGCTACACTTGCCGTTTTGCCTAACTCGCCATCGCTGATTTACCCCGGAAAGAATCAGCAACTTTTAAAAGAAAAACGAAATAAACTGCTGCATAAATTACTCATAACAAACAAAATAGATTCAGTAACCTACCTGCTTTCATTACAAGAAGAACTGCCCCCAAAACCCCTGCCCTTGCCCAATATTGCCCAACATGTTTGCGAACAGCTTGCAGCACAACTTCCTGCACAACGCATTACCACCACCATCGAATACAAATGGCAGCAGCACCTTAACCGCATTGTCGACCGGCACCATCAACTGCTCAGGCAAAACTACATCAACAACATGGCAGCTTTGCTTATCGAAGTAAAAACCGGTAATATATTGGCCTATGTTGGCAACACCGCTCACCCGCAAAACCTTTTCGAGAACCATGTTGATGTTGCCACCCGCCCGCGCAGCTCAGGAAGCATTTTAAAGCCCTTTTTATACGCTTCGATGCTGTATAATGGCGAAATACTGCCCAGCACGCTCATTAGGGATATACCGGTTAATTTTGCGGGTTATTCGCCCAAAAATTTCGACTTTAGTTATTCGGGTGCAGTACCGGCCAATAAAGCCCTTGTTAAATCGTTGAATGTACCTGCTGTTGAAATGCTACATCAATTTGGCGAGAACCGTTTTTTGGATGTATTGCGCCAAACGGGCTTCGCTACTTTTAACCAACCGGCTTCGCACTATGGCCTGTCGCTAATATTGGGCGGTGCCGAAGTAAACCTGCTCGAACTGGCCGGTGCCTATGCCTCAATGGCCAGGGT
>JAFGAF010000464.1 GCA_016933815.1 Prolixibacteraceae bacterium | reverse complement strand
GGTTCGCCCACAATGTTGAAGCCGTCGGAGCGCAGCTGTTCGGTAAGATTGTCAACTTCGTCCTTGCTATCAAGGGCAATCGAAAAATGGGTAATGCCAAAAGTTGCCGACTGCTTTTCAGTTCGTTCGGCAATATCGGGACGTTGCATAATTTCGATACGTGTTTCGGTGCCTTCAAACGAAAGGAAATACGAAGAATAGTGCTTGTTCGGGTTCACATACTTTTCACCGCATGTCATTTTAAAGTACTTTACGTAGAAGTCTTTAAGCCTCTCAAGGTCGTGTGCCCATATGGCGATGTGGTCAATTTTCATTTTAGGTAGTTCTGTTTATTTTTTGAGTTCTTTTTGAAGGGCATTGCCTTTGGGGGTAAGGCGGTATTTTTGCAAACGGCTATTGGGCTTGTCGGGTATAGTCATTTCTAAAACACCGAAGCTTAAAGCAATTTGTTGATAATTTTCTCTGAAATGCTTCTCATCCCGGATGCCAAGTAATGTCGAAATTTCTCTTCTTGACATTTCTCCATTCATTACCTTCACCAGTCTTAAGACTTCGGGGGTGACTTCGGGGGCGACTTCGGGGGTGACTTCGGGGGTAGCATGGTCGGTAACATGGTCGGTAACATGGGGGGTGGTATTGTTTTCATCTCCTTTAGGCATCTCATTATCTTCTTCTTCGCTTAAATCCCAAGCATTGGAGAATGTCATTCGAAGAAAGTTTTCGGTAAAACGGAAACAATCTGTTGAGTAAGCTTCTAAAATACGTGGGATGCCTGAGCCAAGGTGTTCAACCAAATCCAAATCCTTGAATATCCGCATCATTTCTTGATTGCGAGGCATCGAGAAACCTTCAAAAAATTCTTCTTTGCTCAGCATATCGGGCAATGATCCGGCAGACGTAATTTCAATGCGATCGTCGAATATTTCAAATTTGGGAGCAATCTCGAAAGTGTAATCATTATGCACCATGGCATTAATTACAGCTTCGCGCAAAGCAATGGCATTCCAAACCCTTGTATCTACTCGCTCTTTCGACGTAATACGGCTTCTTGTCTTATTTTCGAGCTCCAATTTATCAAGCACTTGCTTGGTTGCTTTAATAATTGAGCAATAGCCGTATTCGTTATTTTCAACTAAATGAACCCTTGTTTTTCCTCGGTACTTTGCAACTTTAACAGATAAGGAATTGACATCGGACATGAGCAATGCGACGTAATTGAATGCACCATCGTTGGTCTGCAATCCTAGGTTCGACGCAAATTTTTGATTTAAGCGTTTGCCCGACTCTTCGTAATAAATCTTCAATTGCTCAAACTTCAGACTTTGATTGTTTGAGCGAATCCGACCAATTGAATTTCGGGTGCGGCGGGCAAATAGGTTTTCAATCATCCGGCTCGACATGGGTTCACTCGCAGTGCCAACACGAAGAAAACAACCCTTTTCTGACATTCCTTGCTTTTTCAAATAATAAGGTTTCTCAGGTCCACTTGCCACAATTATTTTGATGACATCCTTGCCGTTGTATTCTTCGCCAATAATATCAAACAAGCCCATACACGTTGGTAGGATGTTGTTTTTCAGCCTGTCTTTTATTTGCAATTGAACGGCATCGGATTCATTTACACCAATTGCAACACCATCATCTGCAATGCCGATGTAGATAATTCCACCTTCCCGACTGTTCAGAAAAGCAACAACCTCTTTCTCCAACGAATCGGTTAAACTCTGTTTCAACTCAATGCGGTATGATTCCTTCATTCAATTTAGAATTTTG
>JAFGAF010000463.1 GCA_016933815.1 Prolixibacteraceae bacterium | reverse complement strand
TCAATATGATTGATCTGTTCGATGGTTTGCTCAATTTCGCCTGAATAAGCAAAACAAATACCTTTCAGGAGAGGAATCATCACATAAAAAACGGGATTATCGCTTAATGATTCGATCAATCTCCAAGCTTCGTTGAACTTCCCAAGCGCGCACAACGATTCGGTTTTGGTTAAATACGAGGCATGCCACGAGGGAGCCAATTCAATATTCTGGTTTAAATAGTTCAAGGCTTTAGCATCGTCGCCAATCAAATGATAAAGCAAGCCAATGCAATACTTTACATTTTCGCCGTACGGGTTCAGCCTTTCGGCCTGAAAAAACGAATCAAAAGCTTCTTCAACCTTTCCTACAGCAGCCTGTGCCATGCCTTTATCGATTAAGCCAACCGACGAACTTGGTTTAAGTGCCAGTGCTTTATTCACATTTTGCAAGGCCAACAGCGGTTTCCATTCAATCCAAAAGTTCTTTTCGGCAAGCAATAAATACAAATCGGGTATCGGTAACTTCAGCTCAAAAAGCCTGTCAATAGCCTTATCAATTTCTGAACGGGCATCTTTTGGGTTCATCAAGCCAATGGAAGCCAGCCAGGTATAACTGTTGCACAAACCTATAATTGCTTTATAAAAGTTGGGGGCCGCCAACACTGCTTGTTCAAAATACGACAACATCAGCTCAGCTTTGCTGCTATCGAGCTGGTTCAAAAGGTACTGACCCCTAAGGTATAAGTCGATGGCCAAGGTGTTCTCAATGGCAAAATCGACAATTTGTGGCGCAGGAATTATCTGTTTGTTGATCTTCAGTGCAATGGTTTTCGCTATTTCATCCTGAAAGGTAAAAATGTCGTTTACTTGCTTTTCCCAACTTTCGGCCCACAAATGGAAGCCGTTTTGTGCGTTGATCAGTTTTGCCGAAATCCTCACGCTACTGCTTGAATAGCGGATACTTCCTTCAAGCAGGAAGGAAACATTTAGTTTCTCACCAATTTCGCGACTATCTACAGCTTGGTTTTTGAACTTAAACGACGACGTGCGCGAAGTAACAAACAGGCCTTCAATTTTAGAAAGCGCATTGATGATTTCTTCGGTAATACCGTCGCTGAAGTACTCGCTGTCTTTATCAGCGCTCAAATTTACAAACGGAATAACGGCTATGCTGTATTTTGAAATCATTTTAAGGATTGAGATAATTAGTGGCCAATTAAAGTTGATTCAGAATTTTACGGGTATAATCAACCATAAATAATGGAATATTGATTAGTCCCTCATCTTGT
>JAFGAF010000462.1 GCA_016933815.1 Prolixibacteraceae bacterium | reverse complement strand
GTAATCGCTTACTTCAATTTTGGAGTTGCTGTGCCAAAGCTGTTTAAGCATAATGTATTCGCGCGTGTTGTGTTTGCGAAACTTTTTTACCATTAGCTCTTCGTTTTCAGACGTTTGCTGCTGAAAATGCTTTTCGAGTATTTCGTAAATATTATTCATCGGTTTTGCATTTATTGCTTATTATGAAACAAGTTTACATATACATGTCGGTAAAAAATGCAAGTACCCCTATTGGCTGAATAAATTTTTTTTTGAAAATTAAATATGCCACCAATTCACGAATTGCAATATTTGATTCAATGATGCTTTGTTGATGATATTCCTGACCACAATATTGAACCCTTGTAAAGGGTTCAATAAAAATAGCCGTAGGTGAAACCTACGGCATATTGGAAACCAATAATATCGAACCCCATTCAGGGGTTCAATATTATATACAAGTCTATTGTCTTGTGTCTTTAATCTAATAATCTATTCTTGTATTGCTCAAAATAGCTATCGTTTATTTTACCAGTTCTTTAAAAACCGATCCGAAAATCAAATAATTGGTATTTCCGGCAATGGTGCCTTCGTTTTGTCCCCATAAAAATGGCCAATCGTCGTAGTTCTCAAAATGGTCGGGCTTTCTGAATAAAATACCTGGAGCTACATTACCCGGGATAAACGAAAAATCGGCCCTGTTGTTTCCGTAAAAAACTTCTTTGGGGCGGGTAGCGCCCAATGTAGCAACCAACGAATAGTTATGATACGGGTGGCAACCGTACAAATAATTGGCAGTTTTGAAAGCATGGCTCCGATCAATTATGTCGGGGAAATGCATGCTGGCAAAACAAACCGTAGTGCCAAAACTCATCATGGCTCCACCGCCTGCCCAGTTACCAAGGCCAATAGGTACTCCGTAAGGATTATCACTCTCCAGCTCTTCAATGTAGGTTTTGTACTTTTCGATATAAGGCCTGAGCTTTTCTTTGTACGATGCGTCCATGTGCGGAATGGCATCTAGGGCTGCCAAAAGACCAAAATTTACACTGCGATCGAGTGCCGGCCATACTTGTTCTTCAAATTTATCGAGATAATGTTGTTCACCGGTTGAAATAAAGAGCTGAAGATTGGTAGCAAAGTCTGATCCTGATCTTCTTCCGGGGCGGTCTTGTGGCTGATTTGCCATTAATTCGGTGGCTTCTTCCATCAATCGTTTCGACTGTTTTAAAGCCCTTTCCGACAAATCGTTATTGTATCCTTTTAGCGCACGGCTTGCTGCGGCAAACATGGTTGCAGCCCTAAGGTCGAGGCTTGGGTTACGGCTGGTAAATGCCCACATATCGTCCTTTACTCCGCTGGAACTACCATCGGGGGCAATCTCAAATGGGCCAAGTTTCGGATTGTACGGAAGACCGTCGGTTATTGAAGCCGCATCGCCCAAGTGGTGGTAATTGTCGAGTACCGCGTTAGAAAGTGTTTGCGACATGTGGCCAATAATTTCGGCTTGGGCAACCAAGTTCATGGTTCCGTGTTCAATAAACTGCAATATATCGGGTGTTCCATCGGGGCGGTGCAAATCGACATAACGTTGATCGTGGTCAACAAAGGTTTGGTCGCGTAAAGGTTTGAAATACTCCCAAGTTTGTACAAAATTCTGTACCACGTTAATGTTCGATCCGGTTTCGATATCAAAATCACCGGCATCGAAAAATCCGCCAATGTTCAAGCCCGGGATCAATTCGAGCGCTTTATACTTGGTATCGGTTGTTGGTCCTTGATGGTGCAGGTCGAAGTGGTCGGTGTTGGGCGGAGCTTGCAGGTAGCCTTCTTTAAATGGTTCGCCATGCCACACCCTGTATGCTTCGTTCACATACATGTGGTTCATGTGTATCGGAATCCAAATGTCGCTGGTGGCATCGGTAATTTTATCGTAAACATTGTCGCCAATGATGAAATTATTCGTTTTGAAATCGCCATACTGAATGTAATAAATACCGGGTTCCTGTACCGAAGTGAAATCGAATTTCACATAGTGGTATTTGAAATAATCGCCCCACGATGCTATTTTGCCGGTGAAAACCTTGCTGGTTTGTCCGTTGGGGTTCACTTTGTATATTGAGGCATTGGTTTTCGGCTTATCCTTTTTATCAAGCTCAATAACAGCAATTTTGGGTTGCGAAGGAATGTAGCCCACTTGCGAAAAGCCGATGTTTGGTTCACGCAACCAGCCTTCGATGGCGTTGGGTTCAACTGTCCAGGTGAGTACTTTGCCCGTTTTACCTGCGGGCAGTAAACTACGAACCACGTACCAGCCGTTTTGAGCAAGCACACGGCCGTCGAAAAGCATCAAATCGGCATCGGGCGATGTGATTTTCACCATGCGCGCCGGATCATCGGGAGCCAAAAGAAAGTCGCGACCGGTTTCGAGCGGAAGCGG
>JAFGAF010000461.1 GCA_016933815.1 Prolixibacteraceae bacterium | reverse complement strand
TTCAGGCTAGAAAACATCAATCCCGGGCGTATAACTTTGTATGTTACCTGCATGGGCTTCGAAAAGCTTACTATTCCAAACCTCTCGGTTATAAGTGGCAAAGAAAGTTTTTTGGAGCTTGAAATGATTCAATCGTTCGAAGTTTTAAATGAAGTGACCGTAAAAAACGGTAACGGCAAGGGCAACGAAGTGCTCAACGAAATGGCCATCATTAGTGCCCGTGCATTTACCGTTGACGAAACCAAGCGCTATGCGGGTTCACTCGACGACCCCTCGCGCATGGTGTCGGCTTTTGCCGGCGTTACCAGCGATGCCTCGGGCGTTAACGAAATTATTGTGCGCGGAAACAGCCCCAAGGGTGTGCAGTGGCGCCTCGAAGGTGTTGAAATTCCAAACCCCAACCATTTTTCGCATCAGGGCACTACCGGAGGCCCAATAAATGCACTAAGCAGCAACATGTTGGGTACGTCTGATTTTTTCACAGGAGCCTTTGCGCCCGAATATGGCAATGTTCTAAGCGGTATTTTCGATATGAAAATGCGTACCGGCAACAACGAAAAGCACGAATTTACCTTAGGCATGGGCGCATTGGGTATTGATGTAGCTGCCGAAGGGCCGTTCAAAAAAGGGAATCGAAGCTCGTACAACATCAACTACCGGTATTCAACCTTGTCGCTTATCGATCAGTTGGGCTTAATGGATTATGGCGGTGTGCCCCGCTACCAGGACCTTTCGTTCAAAACAAATTTCATCACCAAAAAAGCCGGCACCTTTTCGATATTTGGGCTTGGCGGCTACAGCGAAATTGATGTTAGTCAGCTCGATAAAAACGACGAAACCGTTTTTCGGGGAACTCAAATGTCGAAATTTGGCGTAGTAGGATTAAATCACCTCTTGCTTATTAATCAAAATTCATTTTTGAAAACAACGGTTTCAGTTTCAAACAATGGTTCGTGGTTCGAAGCCGAATCGAGGTTTTCCGACAAGCAGTTTTACGAATTGATGAAACGCGACTGGGACAAAAACGCCGTGCAGTTTTCAACCCGATACAGCAACAGCATCAACAATAATCTCAGGCTTATGGTAGGCGCTGAGTACAAACACATGTTTTACAATATGAACGATCAGTTGCGCTATCAAAACGATACCACCTGGCGCACCAATATCGATATGGAAGAAAATACCGGGCAATTTGAATCGTTTGTAAGCATTAAATACCGCATTACCCGCAACTTAAACATGGTTGGTGGTGTGCATTACATCAATTTTTTGCTCAACAACTCGCAAGCTATTGAACCGCGACTGGCCATAAAATGGAATACCGGCACGCGCAGCAGTTTCAATATTGGTTATGGTAAACACAGCATGCCCGAAAACATTGTTACCTACTTTACACAAGTTTACGATGATAACATGAATGCAACAACACCCAATAAAAACCTCGGACTTACAAAGGCGAACCACTTTATTGCAAGTTACGAGCAACGCATACTGAAAAACATCAATGCAAAACTCGAGGTGTACTACCAAAGCCTGTACGATGTGCCGGTCGAAAATCTCGAAACCAGCAGTTTTTCAGTGCTTAACGATACTAACGGGCAAACTTTTGCATCCTTGGTAAACAAAGGCAAAGGCCGTAATTATGGAGCAGAATTTACCCTCGAACGTTATTTCAACAACAGCTATTACTATCTGTTTACCGGCTCGTTATACAAATCGGAATACAAAACCCTAACCAACGAATGGTACAACACTTTGTTCGACGGTAATTATGCTTTCAATTTTTTAATTGGGAAAGAATTCATACTTGGCCGCCCCGAACGTGGGAATACCCTCAACCTCAACTCAAAAGTATTGTTTAACGGTAACCGAAAATATCTGCCGGTCGATTTAGAAGCCAGCCGCAAAATCGGCAATGTTGTGTACGACTATGCTGAACCCTATGCCAACCGGCTCGACAATATTTTCCAGGTAAACTTCACGGCCAGTCTTAAACTAAATCGCAAGCACGTAACACACGAAATACTGCTCGATTTTTACAACCTGCTAAACAATCAGGGGCGTGTTTCGGAGTATTACAATGCTTATACCGAGACTGTCGAGTTCCAAAAACAATTGGCATTAATGCCCAACGTAATGTACCGCATACATTTTTAGAAAAATATTTTTGCAGAAACAATATTAATTGACCTTTGAATTTTGGCACAGGTTTCGAACTGTATTACTGGAAGTTTGTTACCTGTGCCTAAATAAAAGCAATTGAACCTGCTCCCTGCAACAGTTTTTCACCACTCATTGTCAGTATTCTATCCAAATGTTCTGCCCAATCTTTCATTGTCATAGTCTGTTCTCTTTCAGCTTGACGTTCAGCAAAATCCAAATATCCAGATACTATTTGTCCGAGAGAGCGAAGTTCTTTTTCGTCCAAATAATTTTTAGCTACAACTACGTCTTTTAAATATGGGCGATTACCAGGAAAAGTCATCAAGCCCATAAATTCCTTTTCAGCATCGGCACGGGTATGAATTACTTCGGCTGCTGTTTGTCCGTGCACTGCGTAGTGAATTTTGTTTTGTACTTTCTTGAAAAATTCAATGGAAACTTCTGCTTTTGGGTCGTAATCAATACTGGTTGCATAAATATCAAGCACCTGACGATAAAATACTTTTTCGGATGCACGAATATCGCGTATGCGTTGCAATAGTTCTTTCCAATAGCCTCCACCTCCTAAGTTTTTGAGGCGTTCATCGTCCATCGTAAATCCTTTGCGGATGTATTCGTTCAATCGTTTGGTTGCCCAAATACGAAATTGAGTACCACGTTGCGATTTCACCCTATAGCCAACCGATATAATTACATCAAGATTGTAGTAATCAAGCTCTCGCTCCACTTCTCTGTTGCCCTCTTGTCGAACTTGTCGGAATTTCCGACAAGTTCGATTCTGTTCCAATTCGCCTTCATCAAATACATTACCAATATGTTCGGCTATGGTGCTTCTACCTTTTCCGAACAACTCAGCCATTTGCTCTTGAGTTAACCATACTGTTTCATCTTCAAACCTTACATCAACCGAAATTTTTTCGTCTTCGGTTTTGAACAATATAAAATCAGATTTATTTTCTTTTAATTTCATTGATTTTGTCTTTATTCAAATTGCAAATTAGTCAATTTGGTAAATTTATCTCAAAACATTGAGTATTTATTGTCGAAAATATTTAAAAGCAAGGGGGCAAACTTGGGTGCATTAGCATTTTCCAATTTTGTCTTCCGGCAAGAAAGTGCTTACAGGCAAAAATGAAAAAAACCTTATTAAAAATTCATATCCAACTAGGGGTCACCCAAAACCTTGTTGTCATAGAGTCAAATTCAGAAAAAACAACATTTAATTTTTAAAAGAAATAGTCATGAAAACACAAATCATTACCCTGTTAGCTGCACTTTTAATAAGCATTGGCACATTTGCCCAAGGCGAAACACAAACCATAAAAATTGAAAAACGCCGCGACCCCGTTGTTTACACACTTTTCATCAACTCGGTACCCGACAATTTTTACCTCCCATTAATCGGGTTCATGAACGATGCACGTGGTAACCATTACAGCGCACAAATTGGTTTTGTTAATACCACGCGCCGCAATTTTGGTGGCGGACAAATTGGTTTCATCAACACCGTAGGCGGCAATGTCGATGGCACACAAATAGGCTTTATCAACACCACGGCAGGCTCGTTCGGAGGTGTTCAAATTGGCTTCATCAATACCGTTGCCAAAAAGACAAATGCCATACAGGTAGCATTTATCAATACCGCCGCCGACACATTAACCGGCGCTCAAATTGGCTTCATTAACACATCAACCAAAAAAACAAATGCTGCCCAAATTGGCTTTGTAAACACAGCAAAAACACTCAAAGGAGCTCAGGTTGGCTTTATTAACCTTGCCGACAGCATCGAATGCGGTGTGCCGCTTGGCTTTTTGTCAATAGTTCGTAAAGGAGGTTACCATGCGCTCGAGTTGTCGCTCACCGAAATGCACCCCATCAACCTTTCGTACAAAATTGGGGTGAGCCAATTGTACACCACGTTCAACTTATCGTACGATCCGGCTAATGCTAAAAACATAGCCTTTGGCGCTGGTTTGGGATCAATTTTACCACTTAGTAAAAACTTTGTTTTCAACCCCGAGTTTGTATCAACAACCCAGTATTTAAACAATTTTCAACAAATGAACAGTTTTGCCGCAATGTTTGGTTACCAGTTTGGTTCGCATCTTTCGGTTTTGGCTGGTCCCTCGTTGGTATTGCAGTACGAGTCGCGCAACAAACCCCTCTCCGATCCGTTTTTCTCGTTCTCAAAAACAGCTGTTTTCAACAATGCAAACCTCATAAGCGGTGCACGTTTAGCCCTGCGTTACAAATTCTAAAAACATTAAGTGTTTATATTGATTTCATTTTTTAGCGGGCGGCCTTAAGTGGCTGTCCGCTTTAGCCGTTTTGGTGCCTGCGGTGTTCACAGGTCGCACAACGTGGCTTCCGTTGGTCGCCCGTTTGCTCCCGTTCACAAACCGCAGCCGCCAACACGGGCTGCCGCTCCCATCCACGGCCGTTGCATGCGAACAGTTCTACCAATTTTTCAG
>JAFGAF010000062.1 GCA_016933815.1 Prolixibacteraceae bacterium | reverse complement strand
CGTCCGTTTACCCTTAAGTTAAACCTGTTGTAACTGGTACCAATAAGCGATCCGTCGTGGTTAATAAAGCCGGCCGAGATGTTGTATGTGGCAATATCATCGCCCCCTTTCAGGAAGATGTGATATTTTTGCAATATGCCGGGTTTAAAAATTTCGTTTTGCCAGTTGGTATTGTTGTCGTATTTGTATTTGTTGGCATTAGGACCGAAATATTCCGAGAAAGCACTTTCCTTTATTGACTGCGAAACGTTTTCTTGGCTCAGATAACTGTTATAGTATTCGTTGAATTTACCGGCACTTAATACATCGATTTTTTTAGGTTCGAAAACGATACCCGAATATGCCGAAATTTTAATTAAGGTACTGGTTTCGCTTTTTTGCTCGGTATTTAAATAAATTACTCCATTCGATGCCGCCGATCCAAAATGCGATTCGCCGTTACGGATTACCGTTAGGTCGGCAATATCGTCAATGTCAACTATATCGAAGGGGTTGAGGTTTGATCCTTCCATTACGCCATATTTTGCGTAATTGTAATCGTGAATCATCCCATCGATAATAAGTAAAGGCTCGTTGCTGCCAACCAGTGAATTAAAACCCCTAATGTTGATGAACGATTTTTGTCCGAGTAAACCCGATTGACGAATAACATGTAAACCGGGAACAATTCCTTGTAAGGCATCGTCGAACGATGCAGCATTGCTCAAGCAAAGTGCTTCGGATTCAACCGGACTTACCGCATAGGTTTCGTCTTTAGCCGTTTTGCTGCCCAGTGGTCGGTTATAGGTTTTGTCGAACGATTTGAATTGCTCAGGAACTAAAGTTATTGTAATACTTTTTTGCTTGTTCAGAAAAACTTGCCTTTTTGTATATCCGGGCAAATCAATAATCAGTTCAACCTCGTAATTGGGTACGGCAATCGAAAATTCACCGTTTTCGTTACTAATTGCCAATGTTCCTGTTGATGCAACCGAAACAGCAACATGTTGTAAGGGAGCTTTTGTGCCCGCCTCAACGATTACCCCCTTTGCAATGTTGTCGTTGTTTTGAGAATAAGCGCTTTTTGCACCTGTAACAATCAATAGTAACAGTATTGTTGCCAGATATATGTTAATGCATGTTCTTTTTGTCATTTCAATACAAATTTTTGTTTTGGATGATTATTCAGTAATTGGTGTAAGTTCAATGGTATCCCAAAAAACAGTTGAATACGATTTGGCCACCAGCCTGATAGTGTGCTCTGTGGTTTCGGTCCATTCAAAATCGCCCCAAGGTGTGCGAACATCGTCTTCGAACCTTATGTATTTAACTTTAACCCCATCGACATAAACATCGCAGGCACGCTCGCCTAAAAGGTGTCCGGTTAAAGAATATTTACCTTTCATAACTTTCGGGGTAGTAACTTCTAACCACCAAAAACCTATCATTTGTAAACAGTCGTCGTTGCTAAGGCCTGTAAATGTGTCGTGATCTTTGAAATAATATTGCAGGTAGTCGCCTTCCCATTTTACGTTTTTGAATGTGTTTTCGCCATCGTAAAATTTCATGTAATATTTTCGGTAATAGTCGCCTTGCATCAATTCGAATTGTTCACAAATATCGAATATTATTTCAACCGGTTCGGGGTCTTCAACAACCAGCAAATCGTTTATGGTGTGCAATGCACCGTTGCGTGAAGGGATATTCGAATGCTCAATGATGAACCCTGTATAACTTGAATCTGTGGAGCTGAAGTTAAGCATGTAATCCTTATCGATAGTAACCAATATGTTGTTGTTGAACGACAGGATAGGGTAGAGTTGGGTTTCGAAATCGGACAAGAAGAATGCACCGTCGAGGCAATGGTATTCAATAAATTGATAAAAACCATTGTTGATGTCGGTAATGTTTGCCTTGTCGTCGGTAAAATAATCTATCATATCGTCGATCGAATTAATTCCGTATCGGTTGAAAATAGTGTCGGGCACTGCAAGTATTGTAAAGTAAGTGCGAGCCATTTTATTGTTGTACTCAAATTCGGTTGTTTCAAGCGTATCGCTTATGCCTGTAATTTTAATGCCTTCGGTAAATAGCGAAAAATCGGGATTGGCCTCAAGCAAGTCCATAACGTTGTTCGTTAAAGGTTCGAGCACATTATCAATTTCGTGTATTAAACCGTTTGATGCTTTGATATTTCGTTTTACCACTTTTGCTACCCTGTTTAACACAATGTCGCTGCCATCGAATTCAGTTGCAATTTTGTCGAGCAAAGCATTGGGCTCTTTTATCGAGCCTAAACCTATATCGTTGGCATTGATTTCGGCAAGTAAAATATGGTTAAATACCAATTGTTTTTGTACTTCAACGTCGATGTCGTTTATGCTGCTGATGTTCTTTTTGGCATAATATGCCTTCATTGCATCGTTGTTAGGCAGAAAAAGCGTATAAGGCCCCCTGATGGCAAGGAATGCATCGAGGTCGGTATTTTCGAGCATTGTATGAAACTCGGAATATTTGCTTGAGTCGGCAATAAAATCGGCAATAACCTTTTGATCCGATTTGGGTTGCCATTCAATAATTTCGGGATCACAAGCTGTCATCATACCAATAAATATGAGTATGGACAAGCTCAATTCAACTAATTTTATGTTGATATTTTGTTTCATCGCATTAATTTTTAACGGTCGTAAAATGGATTTTGTACCAGTTCGTTGTTGTAAAGCAAGTCCCTTTCGGGTATGGGCAAATAGTAGCTCATGGTGTCGTAAACACGGGTACGCAAAATGGCTTGTTGCTTAACATCGGCTCCCGACAATATCATGTTGATTATTATTTGCTTGTTTTCGAAATCGTTGCGCTTTGCATAACGCAACAGGTCGAACCAGCGTTTACCTTCGAATACAAATTCGCGTCCTTTTTCGTCGATAATTGCCTTACGAAGATCGTTTTTGCTGGCAATTTCGATGTGTGAAAAACCAATCCTTTCAACAACTTGCCTCAAAAGGGCGTTGGCCTCAATAAGCGAGTTCATTTCGGTTAAAGCTTCGGCTTTCATTAATAATATATCGGCATAGCGATAATAAATAATGTTTGCATCGCGCTGGGTATTGGTTCGTTTGGTTGTCGATTGCGGATCGATTCCCTGATATTTCCATGTAGGAGATTTTGTTCCAAACCTTCTGATGTCCTGAATGTTGAAAAGTGTTGTTGCTGCTGTGCTTTTCAAGCTAATCTTAGGCGACCCAATAACAGGAATCATATCTTTATAAAACGGGTTTTCCTGTGAATCGTAATTATCGTTGAACTGGATTTCGAAAATACTTTCGACCATTGAGTTGCCTGGATAATATATTTTAAACCAGTTGTTGTAATCTTCGAGTGCAAATTTGCCGGTTTGAATAATCGAATCGCAGTAATTTGCGCACTCTTGGTACTGTTCGTTCCATAAATACACATCGGCCAAAAGCGCCATAATTGAATATTTGTTTGCGCGGCCTTTGTAGTAAGCCGGATTGTCTTTCAGCTCATCGGTATATGCAATGTCTTTTGCATAAGTAAGGTCGGCAATAATTTGCTTCAAAACTTCCTTCTCGGTCGATTTAGGTAAAAACAAGTCGCCTTGGTCGGTGGTTGAAGCTTCAATTACCAATGGTACTTCTTTCCAAATACGAACAAGGTAAAAGTAGCTCAACGAGCGCAAGAACAATGCTTCGGCGTCGTAGGCTTCTTTCATGCGTTGGGTAAACGAGTTGTCCTTTTCAACCACTTGGCCACTGTATTCCATTAAGGTGTTGGCCAGATTTATGGTATTGTAGTATTTCTCCCACTTTATTTTATCGTTATTCGAACTAATATCGCTACTGGCGATATTGTTGTAATTGTCGAACACGGTGCCGGTAAATACGGCAAGGTCGGCCCTTAGTTCGCCCCATATGAACGATTCCAATGCAGCATCCCTAAAAGCATCGTATGTTGCAGCCAGTGCACCGTTGGCGTCTTCTTTCTTTGCCCAGAATTTTTCTTTGATCAAATCGTTTTCCGGAGCAATCGATAACCAATCGTTGCAAGCAGCCAGTACTACAATTAAAAGTACAGCTGTTACTATTTTTTTTGTATTTGTTATTTTTTTGTTCATGGTTTATCAATTTTAGAATGAAACATTTATACCAAGCATTATGCGCCTGCTGGGTGGAGTGCGGCTATAATCTTTTGGTAAACTATCGGGTCGCGATGGTGCACCTACATCGGGGTCTTGTCCCGAGTAATTGGTCCATGTGAAAAGGTTATAAGCTGTTGAATAAACTTTTAAGCCTCTTATATTCATTTTATTACAAGCCCTTTCGGGGAATACGTAACTCAACGACAGGGTTTTAAGCCTTACAAAAGAACCGTCTTCAACAAAGCGGTCCGATCCGAGCCAGTTGTAACCCTTGTTGTACAAGGCACGCGGCATGTGAGTAACATCGCCTTCGCGGCGCCAGCGCCAGTTTACTGCCTTGCTTTGGTTGTCGTGATTGTACATTTTTTCAGTATCCATACGGGTTTGGTTAATAATTTCCTGCCCCAGTTTATAATGGAAGAATGAGTTTAAAACCAGGTTTTTGTATTTGATGCGGAATCCGCCACCACCCATAATGTCGGGGTTTAAGTCGCCCAAGTATTCAATGTCGAGCTCATCGATTTTGCCGTCATTATTTCTGTCGTTGTATTTGGCATCGCCACCTTGGTATACGTAACCACTACTTCCGCCGTGAATCATGTTCATAGGGGTAATTCCATCAACTGCATAAACAATATTGCCTTCTTTATCGCGAACAACTGCATCGCTGTCGTCAACATAAACGCCAAGGTAACGGTAACCCAAGAAACCACCAATTGGGCGGCCGGGCTGTATGCTGATTTTGTAATTGCCGTTATCGAGCATATTACCGTATTCGAGGCTGTAGTTATCAGGCAGTCGCACTACAATGTTTTCGTTGCGCGAAGCATTGAAATTGACGCTGAATTCAAAATTACGTTGCTTAACAATTGTATAATCGAACATGAATTCAATACCCCTGTTCTCCATTTCGCCATTGTTTTGGTTAAAAGAAGTAAAACCTGTTGACGATGGAATACCTGAGTTTTCTAAATAAAGGTCGAGTGTGCGTTTGGTATATACATCGAATTCAACATTCAGCCTGTTGTCGATTCCAAAAAACGAAAAACCTAAGTTGGTTTGTTCAATGGTTTCCCATTTTAAGCTGGTTAATTCAATACCGTTTGGCTTTACGCCTTGAAAATCGAGGTACGAAATATCGGACCCGGCTGTATATGTGTTAAAGTATAGATAGTTATCGCGTGGCGAGTTGCCGCTTTGCCCCCAGCTACCCCTTATTTTCATGTCGTCGATAAAATTAGCCCACATCATAAAAGGTTCTTCCGAAATACGCCAAGCCAGCGATGTTGTTGGGAAAATCCCCCAACGACTGTCTGAGCTGAATTTCGAATTACCCTCGAGTTTGGCACCCACCATTAAAATATATCTGTCTTTGAATTTGTAGTTGGTTGTTAGAAATGTACCGAATGAACGGTATTTTGAAAACGATGAGCCAATATAATTCAAGTGTTTGTCGCCAACCGGTTGTTGAATATAAGGCGAAGCCGATTGGCTGGTTTCGGTTTTCATCCAGCGGTTAACGGTTTCTTCGGTGTCGATTTGCAGCATGGCGCCAAATTCATGATCGTCGCTAAAGTTGGGTGCATAAACCAATTGGTTCATGGTGTAAATCGAACTTTTTTTGCTAAAATCGTTTGAGCCTTTGTTGGTAAAATCGTCCTCGTATTGGTAGCCTAAGGCTTTGTAGGGCAAGAATTTAGTGAGTTTCTCGTCGAAAATATCGAGAGTTACTGTTGAGTTGAAAATTAACTCGGGCAATATGAAATACTTAAGGCTGAAAAGTGCCCTGGCATTGTCGCGTATTTTTTTGTTTACACCAAGGTTGGCAAATGCAACAGGGTTGTAAACATCTTTTGCATTACCTTGTATGGTTTCCATTGGTGTAAAATATTCGCCATAATGCACGTTGTTGGTATCGCGTTTGTAAACCGACAGGTTGGGCATTTTGCGGTAAGCTACCGAACGCAGCTGTTTTTCATTTTTATAGTAATGATCTTCAACATCGTAAGTACGGTCATTGTCGTAGCGGGTGTACATAATGTCGGTGCGGAACTGCAATTTCGACGAAAGGTCGTAGTCGAGCGAGCTTCGCAGGTTTATTTTTTTCAGGCGGTTACCAATGGTTGTGCCAATATCGTCGTTGTAACTGGTTGACATGTTGTAACGCGATTTTTCACCACCACCGCGAACCGAAAAACTATGATCCTGTGTAAAACCTATTTGGGTAATTTCTTTTACCCAATCGGTATTTTGCGCATAGTTGTAATATTCTTCGTTTTCGGGGTCGTAAGCAATTTCCCAGTCGTTG
>JAFGAF010000460.1 GCA_016933815.1 Prolixibacteraceae bacterium | reverse complement strand
TCATCGAAAAGCTGATCGAAACCAATATCGAAAGCTTCGTTCAATATCTCCTTCGATTCGGCCAATAAGCGGGTACGCGGAAAGTATTCCGACGAGGTGTTAACACCGTATTTTACCAGTACAATTTGCCGGTTTTGCTGAGCATCGATTGTAAACGACGATTGGATATATTTTTCGCGGGTTTCGTTTTCGATAAAAACAGCATGTTCCTGCCCATCGACAATTACATTGTACTTCATTCCTGAACAAACGAGGTACTTTGTTTTACGCGTATGTGCAGTTAAATAACCTTCGTTGCCTTGGTTTTCGATATTTTCGCCCACCCAAAATTTCTCATCGTAATTGGCATCTTCGTTCATCACATCGAAATCGACAAAGGGTGTAAATTTGATTATTCCATTGAAGTTTAAAGGTTCAACAGCGTATTTAACCACTCCAATTTCGGGTATGGCCATGCTAATGAACCTAAAAGAAGATACTTTAACTTTTTTACCGTTTTTGAACGAAGCAATAAACTGCCTTTCCAAACTGGCATTCTGCATATCGAGCACCCGTGTGAACGATTCTATTTTCATATTGGCTAAATCGAGTGCTTCGCCATCGACTTCAACGTTGATTCCAATCCAGTTTGCGGCATTTAACACCTTTGCAAAATATTCGGGATAACCATTTTTCCACCAACCCACGCGGGTTTTATCGGGATAATAAACACCCGCAATGTAGTTTCCCTGAAGACTTGATCCTGAATACTTTTCCTCAAAATTGCCCCTTCCGCCCATGCGTCCGTTACCAAGGCTGAAGATGCTTTCCGACATCCTGTTGTATTCAGGGTGAAAGCCTTCTTCAATAATCTTCCACTCGTTGTGTTTTATATAGTTCTTCATTGTTTTGTTTTCTTTCTCTAACTAAACCATTTAAAGCTCCATTAAGCGATCAATTGAAAAATTTATGAAACCTGAAATAACCAGATCGGCATTTTGCAATATTTCTGAATGGCCCACCCCAATGCACTTCATACCACCGTTTAGTGCCGCTTCAATACCCGATGCAGCATCTTCAAAAACCACACATTCCGAAGGCAAAACATTTAAAGCCAATGCACCTTTCAAAAAGACCTCGGGGTTTGGTTTGGCATTTGTCACAGTATTTCCATCGATAATTGCATCGAAAAAATGACTTATTTGAAGTTTTTCGATTATGCCTGGAGCATTTTTACTGGCCGAACCAATTGCAGCTTTAATTCCTGCTTTTTTTAACGATTCAAGAAATGGAAGTACACCGGGCAAAATTTCATCGGGTTGCATTTGTTCAATAAATTCGAGATAACGTTTATTCTTGTTGTTGGTCATTTGTATCTTTTCGGTCTCACTGGCCCTAATGTTTCCAATTTCGAGCAAAATGTTGAGCGAAGCCATACGGCTAACTCCTTTGAGCCTTTCGTTTTGGGCTTCGGTAAATTCAAAACCCAATCTTTCGGCCAGTTCTTTCCAAGCCAAATAATGATATTTTGCGGTATCGACAATCACACCATCGAGATCGAAGAGACAAGCTTTAATGTGCATTTTTATTTCTCTTTAATTAAAATTACAAATCTTCGGGGGCTGCGTTGTCTTTCACAAAAAGCACGGTTATTGCGGCAATGGCCATTGATGCTCCGCCAAAAACCAGTGCATAAATCGATTCACCGTTAAAAACATCTTTAACCAAAAAACCCAGAATTGTTGCTGCTAAAATTTGTGGTATAACAATAAAGAAGTTGAAAATACCCATGTAAACACCCATTTTATGCGAAGGCAGCGATCCGGTAAGAATGGCATAAGGCATTGAAAGAATTGAAGCCCAAGCAACCCCTATTCCGATCATCGGTATCCACAAATGATCGATGTTGTTGAAAAGATAAATTGAGGCCAAGCCGGCTGCACCCATCAGCAAACAAACAAAGTGAGTGAATTTACGGCTTGTATATTTTGCCAATACGGGCAATAAGAAAGCCACCAATGCAGCAACACCGCTGTAAAGACCAAACAGAACACCTACCCAATCGGCCCCTTTGTTGTACAATGCCGACTGTGTATCGCTGGTATTAAGAATATGGCTGGTAACACCGGCTGTGGTATAAATCCACATGGCAAACAATGCCATCCATGTAAAAAACTGAACAACAGCCAACTGCTGCATGGTTTTGGGCATACGCAACAAATCGGAAAAAACCTCAACCAGAACATTTTTTTCGTTCCCAATATTACGGAGCAAAACCGATAAAAACATGAGAACACCTGCAAACAGCAAAATAAACCCAACGATGTAAAGCTCTTTTTCGAGCTCGAAATAATAAGTTATTAACGCAATGACTGCACCCAATACCGATAAAATACCACCGGCTTTAAAAAACAATGATTTGGCTACCGGCTTTTCAATTAAATCGGTGCGCTGAACGTCGGGCATTGCATCGAGCTCACTCCCCGAATCAAAAGCTTTCATTTCGTCGGGAGAATACTCCTTTGTTGTAATGATAGTAACCAATACAGCACTAAAAAACACAGCACCACCAATGTAAAACGCCCATTTAACCGATGGGGGTATTTGGCCGGCCACTTCCGAAGTATTTGGTATGTTGAACCAGTTGGTTAAAACATAAGGCAATGCTGAAGCTACCACTGCGCCAATACCTATAAAAAAACTTTGCATGGCAAATCCCATTGTTCGTTGTTGGTTGGGAAGCATATCGCCAACAAAAGCCCTGAAAGGCTCCATCGAAATATTGATCGATGCATCCATTATCCAAAGCATACCGGCAGCCACCCAAAGAGCGGGCGAATTGGGCATAACAAACAAAGCAATTGATGCCAATATTGCACCTGCTAAAAAGTAAGGCCTTCGTCGGCCCAGCTTTGTCCAGGTTTTATCGCTGTAATGGCCAATTATTGGCTGAACAATTAAACCTGTAATTGGTGCAGCAATCCATAATATGGCCAAATTGTCGATTTCGGCTCCAAGTGTTTGGAATATCCGACTGACATTTGCATTCTGTAAGGCAAAACCGAACTGGATTCCTAAAAATCCAAAGCTCATGTTCCAAATCTGCCAAAAACTGAGTCTGGGCTTTTTCCTCATTTTAGTATGATTAATTTGATCAAACAATTACACGAAACATCTTATAATTAGTTTCATGCCAAAGTTCGTACAAGAAATTGCAGCTTGAACATTGAAAGCCCAAGCATTTTGAAGTGTGATTACGAGTTCAAAAGTAGGCAATGAAAATCAAAAAAGCAACATGTATAAAAGTCGCAAAGCCTTTTAAAATGGGCAACTAAGCATAATAATAACAGAAAAGGTCATATTACAAACGTTTGCGGAAGGTGCTAAATAGAAATAAAAAAAATTGAAAATTTTTACTTTAACGATTCCCTGATCACCAATTCGGTCTCGATAAAGTGTTTTTGTGCCTTACAATTCTCGGCTCCTTGGGTTATTCGTTTCAAAATAATTTCGGCTGCTTTTTTTCCCATATTGTAACCGTTCTGATTAACTGTGGTTAAAGGCGGGTCGGTCAGTTCAGCATTCTGGCCGTTTCCAAAACCGGCAACACCCACATCGCTTGGTATTTGGTAGTTGAATTTTTTAAGCGCACGCATTGCACCAAGCGCAGTTAAATCGTTTACAGCAAAAATACCATCGGGCACATTACCTTGTTGAATAATGTGGCTTACGGCTTGTTGAGCTTCTTCGAATTTATCGGCCAAAATAACCTGGCTTTCGTCGTATTTTAAACCTTTATCGATAAGCGCATCTCTGAAACCCATCTTTCGTTTTAAACCGATATCGAGGTTAAGTGGCGCTGCCAAGTGTACAATATTCTTATAACCTCGCTCAATCATGTATTCGGTAATTTGATATGCAGCTTTGTAATCGTCAATGATAACCTGATCGCATTCAAGCTCATCGGTTCCCCGGTCGAAAAAAACTACCGGAATGTTGTTGTCTTGAAAAAAGCGGATATGATCGAGGTTTTTGGTTTCTTTCGAAAGTGATATGAGCAAACCGTCAACACGGTTTGAAAACAGCATATTAGCGTTGGAACGTTCGCGACTGTATAGTTCATTGCTTTGGCAAATCATTATATTGTAGCCGGCGCTATAAGCAATATCTTCAATTCCGCTAATTACCGATGAAAAGAAAAAATGTACCGTTTCGGGAATAATTACCCCAAGGGTAAAACTCTTCGAATGCTTTAAGCTTAGGGCAATGGCATTGGGTTGATAGCTTAGCTTTTCGGCCAACTCTTTAACAGCCTGTTTGGTATAAGTACTAATATCGGGATGGTCTTTTAGTGCTCTCGAAACAGTAGAAGGCGAAATGCCCAACTCGCGTGCAATGTCTTTTATGGTTACTTGACTGCTTCTCATATTTTGCTTTTATCAATGCATAAAGGTAAATATTTTAACTAAACAAAAAGAAGTACTCTTATTGAATTGTATCATTTTTTAGATGCCAATTTGTAATGTGTATAATTTACACCATGTTGTAAAACATGTTTTCCGCAAACGTTTGCGAATTCGTTTGCATTGAAAATGTTGGTCAAACCTGATTTTTAGGGCTCGACATTAACTTGAAAATGCTTTATATTGCACCCAAGTTCATCGGAAAACTGCAATTTTTGAAGGTGATTACAACGCATGTTTTGAGAATTGAACTTATGGTATTTAATAATTTAAATTACTAACTGATGAAAAAAAGAATTCAGATTTATTTGGTTTTGTTGGTAATGGGCATATCCCAAATGGCATTTGCACAGTCGGTGTCGATTTCGGGTACTGTTACCGACCAAACTACAGGTGAATCACTTATTGGCGTGTCGATAGTAATAAAAGGCACAACTATAGGTACTGCTACCGATTTCGACGGAAATTACAAAATTGAAGCTCAAGTGGGTTCAACACTTGTATATTCGTTTATCGGATACAAAACATTTGAGCAGCAAATTACCGGAGAACAAGTTGTTAATGTAGCACTTGAATCGGAATATGAGCAGCTCGACGAGTTAATTGTAATTGGTTACGGCGTACAGCGTAAAACCGATAAAACCGGTGCAGTATCGCACATTACTGCCGATGAATTGAGCACCGGAGCCCTTACCGACCCGCTTCAAACCATTGTGGGTAAAGCTTCGGGTGTTGTTGTTACAAAAGGTGGCGGCAACCCAACCGACGATGCCAAAATTAAGATCAGGGGCAGTGCCGGTATCAGCGGTGCAACCAACACCAACCCACTTTATGTGATCGATGGTGTACCCGGTGCCGATCCCAACATGGTAGCTCCCGGCGATATTGAATCGTTCAACATTTTAAAAGATGCTGCATCAACTGCTATTTACGGTTCGCAAGGAGCCAACGGTGTTATTATTATTACCACCAAAAGCGGAAAATCGGGAGCCAGCACTTTAAGTGTAAGTTCAACCACTTCGGTTAACCAGCTGGCCAACAAAATCGACCTCCTTTCGGCTCAGCAGTATAAAGAATATGCTACCAAATACGAACTCGACAATATTTTTGTTGATGGTGGCGCCGAAACCGATTGGCAAGACGAAATTTATCGTACAGCTATCAGCCAGCAATACAACATTAGCCTGAGCGGCGGCAACGAACAAAGCACCTATTACGCTTCGGTTTCGAACCAAGATAATGAGGGAATCATCAACAACTCATCGCGCAACCGCACCATAGGAACGCTTAACGTAAGCCACAAAGCTCTTAACAACAAACTGACCATTAAAGGGGGCATTAACGTTACTTTCGAAGAAGACCATCTGGTACAACTGGGTTCCAACTCGCGCGACGACATTATTTATCAAACCTACAGGCGCAACCCAACCGACCCTACCCACAACGAAGACGGATCGATTGCTTACCAAAGATTGAACGATAACCGCGGTTTCGACTACATTAACCCACTTGGGATTTTGAACGATGAAACCCGCCTTGACCAACGTAAAAAAATGCTGGGCAACCTTTCGCTCAACTACGAAATTGCCAAAGGCCTCAACTTTAAAATCGCTTCGAGCTACCTTTCGAGCGATAAAGAATATACCTATTTCAGGCCAACAGGCATTTATGCCGGACAAGGAAACGACAGCGGCGAAGGCCAACGTTACTACGAAGTACGTACACAAAAAACACTCGAAGCTACGTTGAACTACAACACAACAATTAGCGAAGTTCATAACCTCGATGCAGTAGCCGGTTATTCGTGGCAAGAAAACGACTTCTCGAAATTTGGTTTGAATGCACGGAACTCGCAATCGGCAACCGTTGGAACCGACAACATGAAATCGTTTTTAGACCTTCAATATGGCGATGCAAGCTCCGAAGCCAACATGTCGCGCCTGATTGGTTTCTTTGGACGTTTTGCTTATAACTACGACAATAAATATTACATAGGTGGTTCGTTAAGGGCCGACGGTTCGTCAAAATTTGGTGAAAACAACAAATGGGGTATATTCCCCACAGCATCATTAGGCTGGAATGTTCAAAACGAAAGCTTTATGAGCGATGCCGATTGGTTGAGCCAATTTAAAATAAGGGCCAGCTATGGTGTTTCGGGTAACCAATCATTTGGATCGTACTTCAGCAGAAGTGTTTTCGATCCGGGCGATGTTGTAACCGACCCAATATCGGGTAACCCGGTTCTGGTTTGGTCAACACAACGCAACGCCAACCCTAACCTGCAATGGGAACAAACTGCCGAATACAACCTTGGTATCGATTATGGTTTCTTTTCCAGCCGCATTTCGGGTAGCTTAGAGCTGTACAGTAAAAATACAACCAACATGCTGAACGAATATTCGGTGCCGGTACCACCCAACAAATACCCAAAAACTTGGGCCAACTCGGGATCGATGACCAACAAAGGTGTTGAATTTTATGTTACCGCACATGTTGTTGACAGCAAAGCAATGAGCTGGAAAACAACATTGGGTGCATCGCGTAACATTGGTAAAATTACCGACCTTGGCGAATTCTGGACCGAAAACGATTCAAAACAAGGTTGGATTTCGGGGCAAGGTATTGTTGGTGGCGATAACTGGACCATGTTTGTTGACTCGGGACAAGGCATTGGCGATTTCTTTCTTTACGAATTTGCCGGAATTGACGACAAAGGCGATGCATTGTACCTAAATAAGGTGAAAGAAAAAGAAACAGAACCCGACTCGGTAAAAGCCGGTAAAATGTTAACCATCGAAGACCGTTATATTGCTGGTAATGCAACTCCCGATGTGGAATTATCGTGGTCGAACAATTTTGTTTTCTTCGATAACTGGACCTTGGATTTCTCGTTCCGAGGGTTATTCGGACAACAAGTATATAACCACACCAGGGCATATTTCTCGTCGCCGATATTCTTCCCCGATGCCAACATTATGGAAAGCGCAACCAAATACATGGACGAAGGATTCTTCGGGCAGTTTACTGTTCCATCCGACGAATTTATCGAAGATGCCTCTTTTGTACGCCTCGATTATCTGGCCTTGGGTTACAACATCAATTTCAAAAACAACGACTATATTAAAAGCCTGAAGCTTTCGCTTATGGGTAATAACTTACTGATGTTTACCAACTACTCGGGCGCCGACCCCGAAATGACCATCGATGGCTTGGGTTACGGTGTCGATACTTTTAGCCTTTATCCAAAAAGCCGAACTGTAAGCTTTGGTATCAGTGCAACATTTTAAAAATACACGAAGATGAAGATAAAATTCTTATACAGTATTATCCTGATTGCCTTTGCAGCAGGGTGTACAAACCTTGATGAAACAATATATTCAGGGATTGACGAAAGCGAATATCCGCAAACCGATGCACAAGCAGCTGTTAGTCACCTTTCGAGCTACGATGCTTTGGCCGACTTGTTCGATGATGGAGGCTACTGGTATCTGACACAGGAAATTACTTCTGATGAATTGGTGGCTCCAACCCGAGCAGCCGACTGGTACGACGGCGGTAAATGGCTCGAGCTGCAATATCACAGCTGGTCAAATTCAGCCGATGCCGTTCAAAACATGTGGAACAAACTTTTTGAAGGTATTGCCGAAGCCAACTCGATACTCGACAAAATTGTGAGTACCGAAGAAGCTGCCCTAAAAATTAGGGCCGAAGTTGAAACAATCCGTTCGCTTTACTACTTTTGGTTGTTCGACAACTATGGCGATGTGCCTTATTTAACTACCTATTTCTCGGCACCCGAACAACCTTTCAGAAATAAGCGAGCCGACATTTTCGACAGTTTAACAACTACATTGGAAGAGAATTATCAACTGTTGAACTCGATCGAAAATCCTACCTATAAAAATTATGCATCGAAAGAAATGGCGCTTGCTTTGTTGGCAAAACTTTACCTGAACGGTAGTGTTTACACCGGATCGGCAAACAATGCCTTTTACGAAAAAACCATTCAATACTGCAACGAGCTGCTTTCGTTGGGCTACCTTTCGCTCGAAGACGATGTAATGAACCTTTTCAGGATTGCAACCAGTGGCCAATCGCCCGAAATGATTTATTCGGTTCCTTTTGAAGAAACCAGCAAAAAAGGTTTCCGCTTACACATGCGTTCGTTGGGCTACATCAGCAAACGTACGTTTAACATGACCGATCAGCCATGGAACGGCCTTGCCGTAATACCAACTTTCTTCGCAAAATACGAAGAAAACGATGTGCGCCGCGATGGGTACTTCCTACACGGACCTCAGTTCGATTACCAGGGAGCTCCTATTATCGACGAAAAGTCGGGCAAGCAAGCCGATTTCAATCCAAATATCAAGATACCTGAAATGACAACTGCAAATATGCAAATTGATGGTATTGAAAGCTTCAACATGACCTTTGACGGAGCACGCGTTAAAAAGTACGAAATTTATGCTGCTGCAAAAGAAAACCTTACAGTTAACTTTCCTGTTTTCAGGTTAGCCGATGTGGTATTTATGAAAGCTGAAGCCGAACTTAGGTTGAACGGATCGGTATCGGCCGAAACCATGACCTACGTTAACAAAATTTGGTCGCGTGCCAACCAAACCCCACCTGCCGAGGGCTTAACACTCAACAATATTCTCGACGAAAGGGGCAAGGAATTGTTTGGCGAAGGCCACAGGCGTAACGACATGATCCGCTTTGGAACATTCGACCAGCCTTTCTGGGGAATGGGACAAACCGACATGACCGGTGTACCAACACCTAACGATATTCAAAATGTTTTCCCAATACCGCTAAGTGCAATTTCGAGTAACCCAAATCTCGAAGCAGCACCTCAATAGATTTTTTGGAGAGAAAGAAAACTGCGAGTTACCACAAAGCCGTCTCAATTAATTTTGAGGCGGCTTTTTTATACTATATTTTTTGAAAAAAAGCTTGAAAAACAAATTATTATTGTATTTTTGTGGCCGCTAAAAAAAGTTCTAATCATTTAAAATTCAAAATTATGCCAGTTAAAATTCGTTTGGCCCGTCATGGCCGAAAGAAGTATGCATTCTACCACGTAGTAGTTGCAGATAGCAGGGCGCCACGAGATGGTAGGTTTATTGAAAGGATCGGTTTGTATAATCCAAACACCAATCCTGCTACCGTTGAACTGGACTTTGACAAAGCCCTGTCGTGGTTATTCAAAGGTGCCCAACCAACCGACACCGCACGTGCAATTTTATCGTACAAAGGTGTACTGATGAAAAAACACTTGCTCGAAGGAGTTAAGAAAGGTGCTTTTGACGAAGCCGAAGCTGAAAAACGTTTCGCTGCTTGGTTACAGGGTAAGGAAGCCAAAATTCAATCAAAAATTGATAAATTGGCTACCGATAACAAATCGGAGCTTACTAAACGTCTCGAAGCCGAAGCTAAAATTAAGGAAGCCCGTGCTGCTGAGTTGGCTAAGAAAAATGCAGTTTTGGCCGAAGAGGTTAAACAAACCGAAGAAGGCGCCGAAGCTGCTGCTGACGAAACCGTTGCCACAGAAGAAGCTACTGCTGAAGTTGTTGAAACTGAAGCTTCGGAAGCTCCTGCTGCCGAAGAAGAAAACAAAGAGGCAGAAGCCTAACAGCAAAAAATTAAGTTCGAATACGAACCCAAAAGAGAGGTTGCATTTTTTGCAATCTCTTTTTTTTTATTTAAATGGCATTACAAAAAAAGCAACCCCTAAAGGTTGCTTCTTAAAAAAAATAGCCATGAAAACACAAACTTTATCGTAAGATAAATTTATACGGTAATAATTTCTTTGTTCTTTTTATCCACCATTTCGTCAACCTTTTTGTTGTAATCGTCGGTGAGCTTTTGAACCCTGTCGTACCCATCTTTTTCCATATCTTCGGGCAAACCGTCTTTTTGTAATTTTTTGATATGGTCGTTGGCATCTTTACGTGCACTACGGATACTAAT
The DNA here is from genome assembly GCA_016933815.1 of Prolixibacteraceae bacterium. GTDB lineage: Bacteria > Bacteroidota > Bacteroidia > Bacteroidales > Prolixibacteraceae > Roseimarinus. Next base: position 7,133 of record JAFGAF010000460.1, on the reverse strand, counting down.
TTTTGCTTGTTCGCCTTCTTTACTTACATCTTTTTGCAAACCACGCCTGCGCTCTTCGGTTAAAGGCGGTATAAAAATGCGAATAATTTCGCCGTTATTATCGGGGTTAAAACCCAAGTTTGAAGTAAGAATTGCTTTTTCAATTTTAGGTATCATACCTTTTTCCCAAGGTTGAACCACTATTGTTTTTGCATCGGGGGTAGTTATACTGGCTGTTTGCGCCAAAGGAGTCATTGTTCCGTAATAATCAACCATAACACTATCGAGCATACGGGGCGATGCCTTACCTGCCCGCAGGTGGCTCAACTCCTTTTCGAGGTGATTAATAGCCGCTTCCATTTGTTCAGCAGCCATATCAATAACCATTTCCAGATCTTCAATCATAGTAAAAACTTCAAATTTTAATGAGCTAAGGACAAATTTAGAAAAAATTAGAAAAGCAAAAAGCAATAGCGTAAAAAATAATCGATTATAACCTACATATGTTAAGCAGGATAGGTGTTTATTTATTGTTCCTTTGATTAAACTTAATCCATCAATCAAATATTTTTTTACTTTTGAAACTAAAACTTTAGTACAATTTGAGTTTTCTACTGCACTGCTTAGGCATTAATTGAACCATTATTATAAACTGGAAAATGGGAAAAGCTATATATAAAGATTTACATCCGGCATCGAAAATTGCGCTTGTTGCGCTAATTGCTTTAATCGGCTTAATTGCATTTATGGTATTATCGGCCTTGCTGGCTGTTCCTTTTTTTGGAGCAGAAGCTTTTACTGGTTTATTAAACAATGGTTTAACGGTTGATGAGTCGAATTTTGGATTGTTAAAGTTTTTTCAGATGGCTCAATCGATCGGTTTATTTGTATTTCCGGCAATAATTGCGGCATTTTTGTTTGGAGGTAAACTTACAAGCTATTTAAATCTAAAAAGAAGGCCTTATGTTTTTAGTGGCATTATGGCAATAGTTATTATACTACTGGCCAGCCCTTTAATAAATGTACTTGGCGTATGGAATGCCGAAATGCAGCTTCCCGATTTTTTACACGGTATTGAGCAATGGATGAAACAAAGCGAGGAATCGGCAGCCCAACTGACAGAACTATTTGTTAAAGCCGATACCGTTGGGGTTTTGCTTTTCAATATTTTACTTATTGGCATTATACCTGCCATAGGCGAAGAGTTTCTTTTCAGGGGCGTAATTCAGCGTATTTTTTCCGAATGGACCAAAAACCACCATGTTGCAATTTGGTTAACAGCAATCCTTTTCAGTGCCCTGCATTTACAGTTTTATGGATTCATACCCCGAGCACTGCTTGGAGCCATGTTCGGCTACATGTTTGTGTGGAGCGGAAACCTGTGGCTTCCGGTACTGGCACATTTTGTAAACAACACAGCAGCCGTTTTTGCCTACTATTTATATGGAAAGGGCAGCATAAGTATCGATCCCGACAGCATAGGTGTTGGAACTGCTTATCAAATTGCTGCAATAATCAGCTTAATATTCGTGATTGTATTCTTCTTGTTTTATTACCGTTACGAAAAAATGAAGCGCTTAAAAGCTTAATTTATGCTGATTGGCTTCAGCTTCGATGCGCTTTAACTCACTTTTACGGTACACATAAACAACACCATAATGTTCGGCCTGTTTGCGCTTTAGCTTATCGGGCAGGTTTTCAAATTCAGCCTCAATTTCGTTCCAAATTTTTAAAATCAGCTTGTCGGCTTCATCGCGCAGCTGGCTAACTTGTGCAGCATACCTGTCGGTACTGGTTTGCAGGGTTTTTTGATGATGAAATGCATCGAGGTATTTTTCAAAATTAACCTTCACCAAAGCAATTGAGGGATTATAAAACGGACTACCACCCTTCATAATACGTTGCTGATCGCCTTCGATTAATTTCTTTCCCCATTTAATTAGCTCGTTTTCGGCATTAAGGGGCGGAACATTGCTGCCAAAATCCTGTAAATCAAAAAAAACGCGCACTTCGGGCTTTAACTCACCCCTCATAATTGCAAAATTCATTACCTGTATGTAATGCGAAATGTACAAGCGTGCTTTTCGTTGCAACTCGGTATATTCTTTACTTTTTTGAACCTGATTATTTTTTGCAGCTTCGACACTAATTATTGCACGTTGGAATTTTCCAACAAAATTGCCCAGTTCGATTGATGTTTGTTCGCTATAAGGAACTTTAGATGAACCTTCGGTTTCGAGCCTTTTATAAGCTTTCTCAATTGCCCTCAGTCGGGCACGATCGGTATTTGGTAAACGGCGGTACGGCATTGATATTGTTTTTGCGAAATTACCTGCTTTCTTTGTTTTTGTGAAGCATTCGCACCACCTCTTTTCAACTTTTTATTAACAAAAAAGCCTTGTTAGAATTTTACTTCGTAACAAGGCTTTAATTTACCTTTATTTCTCAACTGGTTACAATTATCCATATGGCTTATTTTTCGAAAGTATAAGTATATGAACGCCTGCCATCGTTAATGCTAACAGCATAGTCGCCTTTATTCAATTTCGATAGGTTAAAACCGGTAGTAATACTAAAATCGTTACCCAACGATTTGCTGAAAACTTCGCCTTCGTTGTTCGATAAAGTTAAAGCAATGTTATTCATGGTATGGTTGAGGTACGAAATTTTTAGAATATCGTTTTCAACATTAAAATACGGTGTGTTCGACGAAAGCATTTCGTTAACAACAACTGTATTGTTCTCAACGGTGAATAACAATTCTTTTTTACCGGCACTGTTTTCAACAATAATACGGTAATCGCCGTTTGCAAGGTTTTTAAAATCGAAAATTTTTGAATAATTCTTTTCGTTGATCTTACCTTCGCGATAATACAAAATTTCGCCATTCGAATCTTCGATGGTTAATTCGGCGTACGAATTACCTGGATTTTCAACCAGTACAATGGCACGTTCATCGGTATGAGGAACCATTTTAAGGTTTGGAGCTTCGGCAGCAGTTGCCTTTACAACAATAAGCGCAAGTAAAACTACGGCTACCGTAATTTTTGTTGCCAGATAAGTTACTTTTGTTTTCATTTTTTTTCTCTTTAATTAATAATAAATGATCTAACTAAACTAATGATGGCACAAACGTAATATGTTTTACAACATTATGCTGTAAAACATGTATTAAGGCTTTGTTAATTTTAGAATATTTACTAAATAAAAACCGCCACATACCTTATATTGTTGTTATTGTGGCACTTAGCTATATTTGGCAATTTTCTTAGAATGTAAATTTTTCGTTAATTGGATTTATTATAAATAGTAAAAAACACAAATCGATGAACATAAAAAGGCTTCAGCTTAACCAAGGCGCCGAAAATGCCGAAGGTTTAACAGTAATTATTGATGTTTTTAGGGCTTTTACTGTTGCTTGTTATCTTATTAACAATGGCGCCGAACGTATATATCCGGTTGCATCAATCGATTTAGCCTATCGAATGAAGCACGAAAACAACGCTCTTTTGCTTATAGGCGAACGTAGCGAAAAAAAATGCGAAGGTTTCGATTATGGGAATTCTCCAAGCCATATCGAAAAAATCGATTTTAGTGGAAAGCATATTGTACACACAACCAGCTCAGGTACTCAGGGAATTGCTTTGGCCAAAAACGCATCCGAAATAATTACAGGGAGCTTTGTAAATGCAAGTGCGATAGTTAAGTACATTAAACAACAACAACCGGCTGTTGTTTCGCTGGTGAGCATGGGTTACGAAGGCTTGCGACCAACGCAGGAAGATGAATTTTGCGCCGATTACATCGAAAATGAATTGAACGGTCGGCAAAGCAATTTTGCTGCAATGGTTGAAACACTTAGGTTTGGCGATGGCGCCCGACTGCTCGATCCTAGAAATAATGAACACTCACCTGCCAGTGATTTCGACCTTTGCCTGCAATTGAACCATTTCGATTTTGTGCTTAAAGTACTTACCGATGAGCATGGAAGGCATTTTATTGAGAAATGTTAGAACTTTGAATATGTTCATTTTTTCTCTGTCAAATTTTTTGTTTTATTGCAAATTGTTTACTCAACAAATTGAAAACTTAATATTATGCAATACAATTTCGACGAAATAATTGATCGTAGCAATACCAACTGTGAAAAGTACGACAGCCGCAAAAGCATTTTTGGTACCGATAATATTATCCCGATGTGGGTAGCCGATACCGATTTTCGCACACCCGATTTTGTTGTTAACGCAGTTAAAAAACGCGCCGAACACGAAGTTTACGGTTACCCGCAGAAACCTGATTCGTATTACAACGCAATTTGCAACTGGCACAAACGCCAACATAACTGGAATATTGAAAAAAGCTGGATAGCCTATAGCCCCAATGTTGTTGTAGCCCTTTCGTCGTTAGTACTTTCGCTTACAAAACCGGGCGATAAAATTATTTTGCAACCTCCGGTATATTTTCCGTTTTACCATGTTATTGAGGGCAACCAACGTATTGTTGTCGAAAACAAACTTAAGCTTTCGAATGGCCGCTACCATTTTGATATCGACGACTTGAAATCGAAAATCGATGCTGATACAAAAATGCTGCTGTTGAGCAACCCACACAACCCGGGTGGCATGGCATGGACCAAAAACGAACTTACCGAACTTGGGCAAATTTGTTTAGAGAACAACATTATTGTGGTATCGGACGAGATTCACTCCGACTTGGTTTACCCCGAATACCAACATGTTCCTTTTGCAAATATTTCGGATGAATTTGCACAAATATGCATAACAGCTACTGCAGCCAGCAAAACTTTTAACATGGCCGGCTTATCGTCGGCCTACATTATAACAGCCAATGAACAATACCTGTTGGCCTACAAAAAACACATGAGGGCAACCCATGTTTCGTCGGGGAACTTTTTTGGGATAGTGGCTACCGAAGCGGCATTTACCCATGGCGATGAATGGCTGTTGCAGCTGAAAGATTACCTGAAAGGCAACCGCGATTTTATGGAAGAATTTCTGACTAACGAAGTTCCACTTGTTAAAATGATGCATCCCGAAGCAACCTTTTTAGCCTGGATTGACCTGTCGGGGCTTCCTGTAAGTGCAAATGAAGCATTCTCCGACTTAGTAAAAGCCGGAGTAGGATTGAGCATTGGCAACATGTTTGGCCCCGGTGGCGAAAATTTTGTACGATTAAATTTTGGCTGTCCCCGCAGTGTTTTGGAGCAAGGGCTCGAAATAATAAGGAAAACCTGGAGCTGATTATTTTGCAGAGTTTTTCTCTTTCTTTATTTTCCGGATGTTCTTGAGTGTACTGTCGCTATCGAGATGATAAGTGAAGTTGGCCTTCGAAACACTAACTCTTTGTGAGTTGTAAATACCCGAATGACCACTGAAATAATAAGCCACAAAGCAAGCCATTGCATAATAAAGTATGTGCTCGCCACCAAAAAGTTCAACACCCATAATTGTACATGCCAATGGAGTATTGGTTGCACCTGCAAATACAGCCAGAAAACCCAAAGCAGCAAAAAGTGCAACCGGGCTTCCGGTTAAAGTGGCAAACGTGTTTCCTAGCGTTGCACCTATAAAAAACAAAGGAGTTACCTCGCCACCTTTAAACCCTGTTCCTAAGGTAATTGAAGTAAATATCAGTTTCCACAGCCAACTAAAAGTATTTGCACCGCCTTGTTTAAAAGCATTCAAAATACTTACGCCATTGCCATCGGGGGTGCTAACGCCTAAACCCAAATAATTGTTGGTACCAAGTACAAATGTTAAAAGGATAATTAAAGCGCCACCCAAAACCGGAATCAGCAACTTTCGTTTGATGTATTTATTGGAAATTGTTTTGATGGCGTTTGACATTTCGGAAAACATAAATCCGGCCAATCCGAAGAAAACTCCGGCAAGTGTTACAAAAGCGAGTAATTTCAAATCGACATAAGGAAAAACCGATTGAGCTTGAACATGAAAATCGATGTGATAGTGAGTATGTTTTGTGCCGTATGCCGAACACACAATATTGGCCAAAACCGATGCAAAGAAGGCAGGAAAGAGCGCATCGTATTTGATTCGACCAATGGCCAGCACTTCGAGCGCAAAAATAGCACCTGCAACCGGTGTTCCGAAAACCGCACCAAAGCCTGCTGCAACACCTGATATGAGCAAAATACGCAAGTCGTCTTTTTCAAGCTTCATTAATTTTCCAATAAAATGGGCCATGCTGCCACCAATCTGTACAGCAGTACCCTCACGTCCAGCCGATCCACCAAATAAATGAGTAGCTACAGTAGTTATTAACACAAAAGGAGCCATACGCGCCGGAATACCACCACCAGGTTTGTGTATTTCGTCCATCACCAGATTGTTTCCCGCTTCTGAATTTTTTCCTTTAAAACGATACAAAGCAACAATTACAACGCCTGCAACAGGAAGTAAATACAAAAGCCATTCGTGTTTCCAACGTAACTCAGTAGCCCAGTCGAGTAAAAATAAAAACAATGCTACTATTGAACCAGTTACCAAAGCAACCGGTATAACCAACAATACCCAACGTAGTAAATACTTTACAATATCGAATTGTTCTATTGATTTTCTAATATCTTTTATCATTCAAAAACCCTATTTACCTACTCTTACTAGCATGTAATTAATTGATAAAACAATTTGTAAAATTATTACTTTTTTATTTGCACTGCTGTTTTTTTATTTTTTTTGAATCACGCTAATAATAATAAAACCCAAAAAAGGCCATCTGCATTTCCACAGACGGCCTTTCGTATTATTCAATAAACAGTGTTTAAATATCTAGTGTTTTACCAACCTGAATGTTTTTACACAGTCGTTGCTGTTCACATGCAACAGGTAAACTCCCTTTCGTAAAGCCGACAGGTTCAGCTTTTGACCTGACCCTTCGATCTGTCCTTCGATCAGTTGTTGACCCGAAACGGTGCTTATGGTATAAACTGCTTCTATTGCCTGGTCAAACGCTATGCTCAACTCATCGGTAAAAGGGTTGGGATAAACTTTTGCATTTCGCAATGCAAGTTCGGCAAACGATGTGCCCGCTTCGATGGTGAGCGTTCCGCTTACATATTCAAACTGGTAGTTGCTGTCGGCAGCTCCGCCGGGAACCAGCTCGTATTCGCCCAC
>JAFGAF010000459.1 GCA_016933815.1 Prolixibacteraceae bacterium | reverse complement strand
CTTTCGGCCCAAATTCGTCCGCCGTGCTTCTCGACAAATTCCTTACAAAGCACCAACCCTAAACCGGTACTTGGCTCACCATTGGTACCCGGTTGGCTTACTTTCTCCGAAATATTAAACAACTTATTTAACAAATATTGCGGCATTCCTATGCCGGTATCGCTAACACCAAAAAGCACTTCGCCTGTTGAATACTTTTTTGCCTGCACATTAACATTCCCATTTTGTAAAGTAAATTTAATTGCATTGCTGAGCAAATTTCGCAAAATTGAAGCAAGCATTTCTTTATCGGCAAAAACGTGCAAATCTTTTTCAAAATTTAAGTTTAGCTGAATGCCCTTTTTGTTGGCTTGCTCTTTAAAAACTTCGAAAAAACGTTCCAAAAACGTTTCGAGTTGAATTTGCTCGGGCTGAAACGGAATAACACCTTGTTGAAAGCGCGACCACTCGAGAAGATTTTCAAGCAAATCGAAAGTTGTAGCAGCAGTTCTATTCAACGCACGGGCATATTGCTTGTACTCGTCGGTTGTAAAACGGTTTTGCTCGTTGGCCATCAGTTCCGAGAGGCTTACTATTGTTGAAAATGGGCTGCGTAGGTCGTGTGAAATGATTGAGAAAAACTTGTCCTTTGCCACAACAAATTCTTTCAGTTTTTCTTCGCTTTTGCGCAAGGCTTCCTGTGCTGTTTTTCGTTCGTTAATATCCTGAAAAGCTCCGTTTATTTGAATAATTTTCCCTTTTTTGTTACGAAAAGCTTCGCCGGTAGTACGCACCCAAATGCGATTACTATTATAAGTAAGTATTTGCATTTCTTCATTATAGGGAATGCCATCCTGCACACAACGTGAAAATACTTCGGTGATTTTATCTCTCCACTCAGGCGCATAAAAGTTGATGCCATTTTCAACATTGGGCTGAAAATTTTCGGGTGCTTCGTGTATTAAGCGAACTTGTTCCGACCATGTCAGTATGTTTTTTTCTATTTCGAAACACCAACCACCAAATTTGGCCGAGTTGCCTGCAATGCGCAACAGTGCAAAATTTTCGGCCAATTCTTGTTCGTACTTTTTCTTTTCGGTAATATCACGAACGTAAACGGCCACCCGTTTAGCAACCTTGCTGTTTTCAAAAATTGGATGTATGGTGTATTCGTTCCAAAAACCCGCCCTGAAATCCTCACCTACAACAGGTTTTCCTGTATCGAAAGCCTTTTCAATTAATTTTTTTCGTTCTTTGGCAATTTTTTCAGGCAGTAAGGTAAAAACATTTTTCCCGATCAGTTCTTTTCCTGTGATGTTAAACCGCTTGGCATGAGCTTCGTTGGTGTCGATTACCACTCCGTCTTTATCGAGCAGGAACAGCAGGTCGTTGGTGGCTTCCATGATGGCACGTGCATTGATTTCCGATTCGCGGAGCTCATTTTCGAGGCGTTTTCGTTCGCTGATATCCTTGGCTAAGCCCAGTAAAAAATCTTCGTTGCCAATGGTGATTTTGCCAATGCTTACTTCGGCATCGTAAGTGCTGCCATCTTTACGCCAATGGGTGGTTTCGATGGTTTTGTTGTCTAAATTCCTGAGGGTGTTCCATATGTTGCTTTTATCTAGCCTCCCTTCTGCATTTTTGTCGATGTCGAAAACGGTAAGCGAAAGCAGTTCTTCCAAGGTGTAGCCGGTTTGATTGATAGCGGCATGGTTTACCTCCACAATACGGCCTTGCATGTTGTGCAGAAAAAGCATTTCGGCTGCCTGCTCAATAATGGCTTTGTATTTCAATACCTGGTGTTCCAAATCGGACACTTTTCCTCCTTGGTTAATTTGTATGTTTTTTGTACTTGTCATGCCTGTACGTTAATTTT
>JAFGAF010000458.1 GCA_016933815.1 Prolixibacteraceae bacterium | reverse complement strand
GGGCGACGACATCACTTTATCGACCTTTAAATAATCTAAACAAATTGCTGCGCCTACAATGTCGGCTATTGAATCGAGCGCACCCACCTCATGAAAATGAACCCTTTGAATTTCGATATTGTGCACTTTAGCTTCGGCTTCGGCAATGTGTCTGAATATTTTAAGCGACAATATTTTCACCTTTTCGCTCAACGAACTGTTGTTCACAATTTCTTCGACATGCCTTAAATGGCGATGCTTTTCATTGTCGGGGTTCTCAATTACAACAGTGGCTTTGGTTCCCGAAATACCCCTTCGGCTGTCAGCTTCAATTTCGAGATGAAAACCTTCGATGTTTAGTTTCCCGAGCTCGGTTTTTAAATAATTTGCATCAACACCAAGGTCGATCAATGCACCAAGGTTCATGTCGCCGCTAATACCGGCAAAGCAATCGTAATATAAAATCCTCATAACTTATTATTTTTCAGCCTTATTTAGTACTCTGTTTAATTTGCCCGACACCAATCCTTCGGGATCGATTTCGCACCTTTCGAAGCCAAGTGCCAAAATTTGAGGTATAATTTGATCCTGAATCCCTTGCAAGCGGGCAACTTCGTTGGGCAACACCTCAATTTTTGCATGGGTACCGTAATGCCTTAACCTTACGTCGTTGAACCCCATTTCGTTCAGTAAATTCTCGGCAGCTTCAATCTGACGCAGCTTATTATTGGTAACCGACTGATTATAAGGGATACGCGAACTCAAACAAGGGCTCGAAGGCTTGTCCCAGTTGGGCAAACCATAATATTGTGCCAATTGCCGAAGCTCGGCCTTGTTCAATTTGCAATCGACCAAGGGAGCCAGCACCTCGTATTTTTGAGCAGCATTTATTCCCGGGCGGTAATCGCCAAGATCGTCGAAATTCGTTCCGCTAAGCACATCGAACCCGTTATATTTTGTTTTCATTGCCGATAAATCGCTGAACAAATGCTCTTTGCAATAGAAGCACCTATCAATTGGGTTGACACTGTATCGTTCGTCTTCCAACTCTTTGGTTTTAATCACTTCGAGTACAATATCGAATTGTTCACAAAAAGCTTTGGCTTCGTCAAAATCTTTGCTTTTCAAACTTTCGGAATTCGAAATTACACCTATGGCACTCTCTTTACCCTGAAATTTACGAGCCAGGAACAGCACCAAAGCCGAATCGATACCACCCGAAAAAGCAACGATTGAACCCTTTCGGTTTTCAAACCAAGCTTTTAAAATATCTAACTTCAGTAATAATTGTTTGCTAATGTCCATCTGTTTTAAAATAAGTTAACCCATTAAATTTTGCTGTTTACTTTTTTTTAATGCAGTTTTACATAGAAAAAAACTGCAAAAACTAATCGAAGCGGCTCATGCTAAGTTTGCCATGCTGAATGCCTTTAATTGAAATGAGCCTGTCGGACAATTCAGTTAAACGCTTAGCAATTCCCTTAACTGCAACAATTTCCAAGCATCGCTCGGGCGAAAGCATAAAGCGTTGTGTCGAAAGAATTTCATCATAAAAATCCTCGTAAACGGCCAATAAGGTATTTAGCAAATCTCTTTTATGCGGATCAAAAAACAGCGTAATTGTACCGGCCACCTTATTGTTGCATTGCCATTTATGCTCAACAAGGTTTTTGTTAACCAAATGTCGAATGGCCTGCGAACGGTTCGAAAAATTGTTCTGAACAACAAATTCATCCAAAGCATCGAGCAGTTCCTGCTCAATAGAAATTCCAAAACGCGAAACTGTCATAGTAATATGATTTTTCAAAAAAGTAACACTTTTCAAAGATAATGTATCTAAGCGAAGTATTTACAACTGATATGCAACAAAGTAAAAAATAGGCTACTTTTTCCAAATATCAACAGTTCCCGGAGCAGGATATTTTGCATTTACATCATCAATTACCAAAACCCAATCCAATTCATCGGGAGTTGAAAATTCCCTTGAACCGCTATTGCTAAATGTTCCTATCGGGAAATTTTCTCCATTTCGGGGATTATACCAGTAACAAGCAACTTTAGTTCCGCTGGTTTTACCCAAAGCAATGGTTTTAGTAGCACCTACCGGAAAATAAACCATGGCATAATCAAATCCAAGTGT
>JAFGAF010000457.1 GCA_016933815.1 Prolixibacteraceae bacterium | reverse complement strand
GGTAACGAAGAGCTTGCTCAGATTGATGGCCGACTTGCTCAGGTTGTAAAAATTATGGGCGACGAAGTTACCCTTCAGGTTTTTGGTGGTACCGAGGGCATTCCAACCAATGCCGAGGTAGTTTTTATGGGTAAAGTGCCTACTTTAAAAGTAAGCGACCAATTGGCCGGTAGGTTTTTCAACGCTTTTGGCGATCCAATTGATGGCGGACCGGCTGTTGATGGTGAAGAACGCGAAATTGGCGGCCCTTCGGTTAACCCGGTAAGGCGTAAACAACCATCCGAACTTATTGCAACCGGTATTGCCGGTATCGACCTTAACAATACACTGGTTTCGGGTCAGAAAATCCCATTCTTTGCCGACCCCGATCAACCTTACAACCAAGTAATGGCGATGGTTGCCCTAAGGGCGCAAACCGATAAAATTATTCTTGGCGGTATGGGGCTAACTAACGACGATTACCTCTATTTTAAAAATGTATTCGACAATGCAGGGGCTCTCGATCGTATCATATCGTTTGTGAATACAACCGAAAATCCGCCGGTTGAGCGCTTATTGGTGCCCGATATGGCACTTACTGCTGCCGAATACTTTGCTGTTGAGAAGAATCAAAGCGTTTTGGTATTACTTACCGATATGACACTTTATGCCGATGCACTTTCAATTGTATCGAACCGTATGGATCAAATTCCGTCGAAAGATTCGATGCCCGGTTCGCTTTACTCCGATTTGGCAAAAATTTACGAAAAAGCAGTGCAATTCCCCGATGGGGGCTCAATAACAATTATTGCCGTAACAACGCTTTCGGGGGGCGATATTACCCACGCTATACCCGATAATACAGGGTATATAACTGAAGGTCAGTTGTTCTTGCGCCGCGAAAACGAAATCGGAAAAGTTGTGGTTGATCCGTTCCGTTCATTGTCGCGTTTAAAGCAGTTGGTAATTGGAAAGAAAACACGCCAAGACCACCCGCAGGTGATGAATGCCTCGGTGCGTTTGTATGCCGATGCTGCTAATGCACGTACAAAAATGGAAAACGGTTTCGATTTAACCGATTACGATGCACGTACGCTGGCTTTTGCTAAAGAATATGCCAACGACCTGTTGGCCATTGATGTGAATATAGGTACCGACGAAATGCTTAACAATGGATGGAGACTTTTTGCAAAGCATTTTACAAAAGAAGAAGTAGCTATTAAGAAAGATTTGATGGATAAATATTGGCCCGAAAATTAATAGCGATAAAGGCTTTTGTCCAAACTTATTGAAGATAATAAAATATGACCATTCGATACCAGTTTAATAAAACATCGTTGCAGCAACTCGAAAAGCAACTTAAAGTTCGGGTGAGGGCATTGCCTACCATCAAGAACAAAGAAAGTGCGTTGAGGGTTGAAGTTAAGAAAGCAAAGACCGAAGTTAAAAGACTCGAAACTTTGCTCGAAGAAAGAATTACCCGCTACGAAAATATGGTAGCCTTGTGGGGCGAGTTCGATACTAAACTGGTTAAGGTTGATGATGTTAAAATGACGGTGAAAAAAATTGCCGGAGTTCGAACACCAATACTCGATGGAGTTGATTTTCAGATTGGCTCGTTTAGCCTTTTTAGTAAACCGGCTTGGTATCCCGATGGAATTGAACTGGTGAAAGAACTGGCACAGGTGGGTATCGAAAGAGAATTTTTTTCGCAAAAAATGATGCTCTTAGAGCATGCCCGAAAGAAAACTACCCAAAAGGTTAACCTTTTCGAAAAAGTGCAAATCCCGGGTTACGAAGATGCCATCAGAAAAATAAAACGGTTTATGGAAGACGAAGAAAACCTTTCAAAATCGGCTCAGAAAATTGTTAAAGAACGACAGCAAAATAAGGAGGCAGAAGTATGATTGCCAACATGTTAAAATATACTTTTCTGGTTTATCACAACGACTATATCGGTTTTCTTGAGCAAATCCGAAAAGCCGGAATTGTGCACATAAAAGAAAAGGAAGAAGGCGTAATACAAGACACTGAAATAGCGAATATCGTTAAATCTCAGCAACAAATAGCCGAAACCGTCAAGTTTCTGAAATCGCGAAAAGTAGATGAAGCAGAGGTTTCGCATGCACTCGATGCCGTAAATATTGTTGAAAAAATTAAATACCTGCGGCTACAAATTGAATTGAAAAAAGCCGATATTCAGGCTGTTAACAAAGAAATAGCTTTGCTTGAACCATGGGGGAAATTTTCGTGGAAAACAATTTCAAACCTTAAGCAAGCAGGTAGTTTTTTGCATTTCTTCGCTTGTTCAAAATCTTCGTACGATCTGCAATGGAAAACCAATTATAACCTGTTCGAAATTAGTAGGATAGGCGCAATTGTGTATTTTGTAATTCTTGGTGATACAGATAAAGCTCCCGATATTAAAGCCGATTTGATGAAACTCCCCGAAAAAAACATCAAAGAATTGTATGCCTCGCGTAAAGAAATTGAAATTGAAATTGACGAGATTAATGCTGAAATGAATTATTTAGCTGCATCAGGTATTCAAGTTTTGAACGAGGCTGAAAATAAGAACAAAGCGGAAATCGATTTTAAAAACGTTGTATTGCAAGGCACTAACGAAGCCGACAATAAAGTAAAAGTTATTGAAGGATGGATACCCGAGGATCAGGAAGATGGTCTTGTTGAAACGCTCGATCAAACAGGTGTTTTTTATCTTCGTAATAAACCAACCATAAAAGACAACGTGCCTGTGTTATTGAAAAATAATGCATTTAGCAAATTATTCGAATTAGTAGGCTCGTTGTATTCATTGCCCAATTATCGCGAAATTGACCTTACTCCGTTCTTTGCTCCATTCTTTATGTTATTTTTTGGATTCTGCTTAGGTGATACCGGTTATGGTTTAATAATTATGCTGGCTACTTTGCTCATGATTCGGAAAGCAAAACCAAATATGAAACCCGTATGGAAACTAGGTTTTTTGTTTGGAATAGCTACCGTTTTAATGGGTATTGTAGGTGGAACTTTTTTTGGGGTTATGCTTGTTGACTTAGATATTGCATGGCTCGAAAAATTTAAGGCGATAATGCTCGATCAGAATCAGTTAATGGTGTTTTCGGTAGTATTGGGCATTATTCAAATTGTATTTGGAATGTGCCTTAAAGCTGCACGTGCCATTAAATTAGACGGAATAATGCATGCGCTTTCAACCATTGGTTGGATTGTGATCATTGTTGGGGTAGGCGGTAGCTTTGGTTTGTCGAAAACCAATATGCTTAATGCCGATTTAGCAAAATATTTAATGATTGGCTTTGGTGCAATTGGAGGTGTGTTGGCACTGTTTTTCAACTCGCCGGGCAAAAATATTTTCCTTAACCTTGGTTTGGGGCTTTGGGATACTTACGGAACAGTTACCGGTCTTTTGGGCGATGTGCTTTCGTACATCCGTTTGTTTGCCCTAGGGCTTTCGAGCGCAATTTTGGGTAACGTGTTCAATCAATTGGCTTTCGATTTAACCGGCGATATTCCGGTAGTGAGCCAGTTATTAACTGTTTTAATTTTGCTGGTAGGTCACTCGATTAACTTTTTTATGGCTGCTTTGGGGGCCTTTGTTCACCCTTTGCGCTTAACATTTGTCGAGTTTTATAAGAATACCGGCTTTAGCGGAGGAGGTAAAGCGTACCAACCTTTCCGCGAAATGGAAGAAGCAAAATATTAATAAAAACAGATATATTATGGAACCTATTGTATTAGCTTACATTGGAATTGGCATTATGGTGGGCCTGTCGGGAATAGGAAGTGCATTTGGACTTTCGTTTGGCGGTAGCGCAGCAGTTGGTGCCATGAAGAAAAACGAAAGCTCGTTCGGGCAGTACCTCTTGTTGGGCGCATTGCCCAGTACGCAAGGTATCTACGGATTTGTCGGCTACTTTATGTTAGCGCCTATTCTTACAGCCGGAATTACTTGGTTGCAAGCAGGAGCTGTATTTGGTGCCGGCTTAGGCTTGGGTTTGGTTGCTCTTTTCTCGGCTATTCGCCAAGGACAAGTAGCTGCTAACGGTATTGCCGGATTAGGCGCAGGACACAACGTGTTCAGCATTAGCTTAATTATGGCTGTATTTCCCGAGTTGTACGCTATTTTGGCCTTGCTGGTTGCTATCCTTATCGGACAAGCAGTAGCATAAGCTT
>JAFGAF010000456.1 GCA_016933815.1 Prolixibacteraceae bacterium | reverse complement strand
TATGTAAGTATAAAAACGGCATCCTACGTCCTGCATATCAAACACAGCCACATCAACATTGGCCATATCGGCCGGGCTTGCTTTCTTTTTTTCGCCATACAACGAAACAACAGAAATACCGGTTCGGGGATCAGTTTCGTCGCTCAGGTATTCACCATAGGCCACATTGCCTCTAAAACCATGCTCTACCGCAAATATTTTCACAATATCAATTCCTTTCGAAAGCAAAAAATCAACCAAATGAACCGTATCAACCAAAGAGGTATGGTTAACCATCAAGGCAACTTTTTTCCCTTCAAGCTGATGCAAATAATTTTGGGGTTGCATAGCTCCCACAGTTATTTCGTTATCGGCATTGCTTGCTTTGCACATAACAAGCAAAACCTGCAAAATCAATATAACTTGAACTAATTTTATCTTCCTGTTCATTCTTAAGAAATCGGTTAAAATGCCTAAATTTACGGCTATCATTTAATGTTACAAAACTCGAAATTAAAATTTATGCGCAATATAATATCCCTTTTCCTTTTTCTTTCAATTTTTACAGTTTCAAATGCCGGCAAAAAAATGCCACCGTTTTTAGGGAGCGCTGAAATGTGGGCCGACTCGGTATTGCAAACAATGAATATTGACCAAAAAATTGGGCAACTGATAATGGTTACCACCTATCCGGCGCAAGGCGAAAACAACCATCGTGAAATGAAAAAATGGATCAGCGAGTACCATGTGGGCGGTGTTCTCTTTCTGAAATCGACTCCTTACGAAGTGGCAAACCTGTCGAATCAGTATCAGGAGATGGCAAAAAATCCGTTATTCATTGCACTCGATGCCGAAAATGGGCTAACATTCAGGCTCGACTCGGCAGTGCGTTACCCACACGCAATGGCTTTGGGCGCTTTAAAAAACGACTCGCTTATATATAACATGGGGCGCGAAATTGGCCAACAGTGCCGAATGCTGGGCATCAACCTTAACTTTGCACCTGTTGCCGATGTAAACTCCAACCCAAACAACCCGATTATCAACTACCGATCGTTTGGCGAAAACCCTCAACGTGTAGCTCAAAAATGTTGGCAACTGGCCAAAGGCATGCAAGACGAAGGTATTTTGGTAACCGCCAAACATTTTCCCGGGCATGGCGATACCGCTTTCGACTCGCACCACACCTTGCCAACCATAAACCGCAACTACCATTTGCTCGACAGTGTTGACTTCGCCCCGTTCAAAACATGTATCGACAGCGGAATATCAGGAATAATGACAGCCCACATTAACATGAGCGGCATCGACAATTCGGGCTTACCTGCAACCCTTTCCGAAAAAATTATGTCGGATGTTTTAACCGACTCGCTGGGCTTTGTTGGCCTCGTATTTTCCGATGGAATGAACATGAAAGGGATTACCAAGCATTATACAGAGGGCGAGGCTGCTGTAAAAGCGCTTAAAGCCGGTGTCGATGTTATTGAATTTGTCCTCAACCCCGACATTGTAGTCGATGCGGTAAAGGGAGCTATTGAAAACGGCAATATTTCCCAAGAACTTATCAATCGGAAATGCAAAAAAGTATTACTTGCGAAACATTGGTTGGGGTTAAACAATTACCGGGCAGTAAACACCGATAACCTTTCTCAAAAAATCAACAAACCCAGGTATCAACTAACTGCCCGCAGGCTTTACGAACAAACAATCACTGTAATCAAAAACAACAAACAGTTAATTCCACTACAAAGGCTCGACACATTACGCATAGCATCGTTGGCAATTGGGAAAGATAATATCAGCACTTTTCAAAAAAGCCTTCAACTTTATATGGAAATGGATCAATTTATTTTGCCAATGAATGCGAGCAACGAAGAAATAGACAAAGTTATGTCGGCATTAAAAAACTACAACCTTGTAATTGCCGGTATTCATTCAACGCGCTTAACTTCTCCTCAACAATACGGGCTTACACCCTTGCATAACAAATGCATGGTTGAATTAAGTAAATTACCCAACACAATTATTGCTCATTTCGGAAACCCTTATGCACTTCAACATCTCAATAACTTTGAAAAATCGGATGCCGTTTTGCTTACTTACGGCGAAAATTACTGGGGAATGGACTATGCTGCCCAATTAATTTTTGGTGCCATCGACAATAACAGCACGCTACCGGTTACAATCAACAATAATTTACCAGAAGGCTTTGGTATTGAAATAAAAAAAAACGGACGACTGAAATACACCATCCCCGAGGAGGAAGAAATTGACAGCAATCGACTAAAATCGGTCATCGATTCATTTGTTAATCGCGGCATTAGCGACACTATTTTCCCCGGTTGCCAGGTTCTTGTTGCCAAAAACGGCAAAGTAATTTTCCACGAAAGCTATGGTTTTCACACTTACGACAGTATTAACCCTCTCGAAAAAGACAACCTGTACGATTGGGCTTCGATAAGTAAAATTGCAGGGCCATTGCCTTTTATAATGAAACTCACCGAAGATAAAAGCATCCAACTCGACGCCCCATTCAGCAATTATTGGAAACCTTTTGACAATACCGAAAAAGCATCGATCACACTGCGCGAAATACTTGCTCACCAAGCAGGGTTGCAGTCGTGGATACCCTTTCATTTGGATATAATAAAAGAAAATGGAAAATACCGAAGAAGATACGTCAGGCCACGTCCTTCGGAAAAATTCCCAATCAGAATATCGTCAGGAATGTACCTTAAAGACGACTTTAAACAAGAAATGCTTTACCAAATAAACGAAAGCAAGCTGCTAAAACGAAAGAAATATGTGTACTCCGATTTGGGCTTTCTAGTTTTCCCCGATTTGTTAAGTGAAATATTTGCAGTCAATTACGAACAACTTCACCAAAATAGATTTATTTTACCCATTGGTGCCAATACAGTTTGTTACAATCCATATCGTTTTTACCCAACGGAACAATTTGTACCTACCGAAATCGACAATCAATTCAGAAAAGAAAGGCTGCAGGGTTTTGTTCAAGACGAAACAGCCGCACTTTTGGGTGGAGTTTCGGGTAATGCAGGTTTATTTGGCACAACCAACGACTTGGCCAAAATTATGCAATTTTACCTAAACAAAGGCAGCTACGGCGATTTCAGCCTTTTCGAACCGGAAACGTTCGACTTATTTAACACCGTTCAATATAAAGACAACGACAACCGACGTGCTTTAGGTTTCGACAAGCCATATACAAACAATGCCGAAAAAGAATTAAAAGATGCTTATCCGGCACCCGAAGTAAGCCCTCAAAGCTTCGGCCACACCGGATTTAGCGGAACATTTGCCTGGTGTGACCCTCGAAACGGAATGACAATATTAATAATGACAAACAGAACTTTTCCTTCGCGCGAAAACACACGAATTGTAAAGTATAATTTCAGGCCATCGCTTCAACAAGCCATATACAAAACACAAAAAACCTTTTCGCCCGAGTATTAATATTTGTTAAAAAATATAATTCCCAAATTATAATAAAAATGCATAAGCAACTTTAAGTAAGTTGTCCTCACTCATACCAAACAAAAAAATGGCATTAAAAAATCAAAAAAAATTGTAATACATATTATAAAGCACTTTTTCATTTCAAATATTCTTTTAATTTTATGGATTCTAATTGTAAAGTAATCGTTATTTTCTAACCAATAAAATTTTATGCCATGACAAAAAAAATAACATTCAATGAGCTCCGAAAAATCAAAGACAGTTTACCTGACGGTACGATGAAGCAACTGGCAAGTGAATTCAATGTTGAAGTCGAAACCGTCAGAAATTATTTTGGAGGAGCCAATTATATTAATGGCAAATCGGTGGGCATACATATGGAACCGGGTCCCGATGGAGGTATTGTATTACTCGATGACGATGCAATATTGGAAAGAGCTAAAGAATTAATACTTCAAGAGTAAGAAAACACAATTTTGATAATCAGAGGCTTTATGAAAAAGCCTCTTTTTTTTTGAATTTTTTTATTAAAAAAACACACAAAATGTTTGCAGGTAAAAAACATTGATTTATATTTGCAGCGCCTTTGAAAAACAAGTGCACGGGCGGTTAGCTCAGTTGGTTCAGAGCATCTGGTTTACACCCAGAGGGTCGGGGGTTCGAATCCCTCACCGCCCACCAAAAAGGAATCCAAAATGGATTCCTTTTTTTTTGTGCAAATTTCCACAACTCAAGCCGACTTAGGGGATCAATTCAACATTGGGGTGGATTTATAATTTTCAAGCATAAATTTTAGCTACTCGAAAATAGGAGTGATGCGTTTAAAATCAATAAAACCATTGCAATGTACTAGAAATAAAATACTTGATTGCGATAATTTAATTGTTGATTTGAATTTTAGCCACAAATGCACGAATAACTTGTTATTCGATTTAGTTAAATCTG